>CAUQOI010000065.1:0-11721 GCA_963519525.1 uncultured Campylobacter sp. | reverse complement strand
ATCCGCGCCTAATCAAAGAGGGCAAAAATCCGCTCAAAATGACCTCAAAAGAGCCCGACTGGTCGCTTTACGAGGAGTTTTTGCTAAACGAGGTTCGTTACAACTCGCTTAAGAAAACCAACCCTGAGCATGCGGACGAGCTGCTGGCTAAAAACAAGGCCGACGCGCAAAGACGCTACCGCCAGCTAAAACGCCTAAGTTTGGCTGACTTTAGCGATGAGGTCGAGTCTAGCGCACCTGAGAGCGCCGAGGATGCCTCTGCCGGCACCGCAGCCGAGTAGGGCGCAAATTTCCCTCGTCCGAATTTGACGGGCGAGGGAAAATATCTGTAAATTTAGCCGCTCGTTCGGGCGGTTAAATTTGCTTTCAAATTTGAAAATTTTAAATTTAACGCGGCAAATTTAAAAGGCGCAAAATGAGCCAAACCCATCCTTTTAAACCGATTTTTGATAAAAACTCTAAAATTTTAATCCTCGGATCCTTCCCTTCCGTCGTTTCTCGTAAATTTGGCTTTTACTACGCAAATCCGCAAAATCGCTTTTGGCGGGTGCTTGCCAGGATTTTAAACGCTTCGGTGCCTACAAGCACGGACGAAAAGATAAATTTTCTGCTTGCCAGCCGCATCGCCATCTACGACGCTGCGACATCGTGCGAGATAAAGGGCTCGAGTGATGCTAAAATGACTGCCGTCGTGCCTGCAAATTTAGAGCCGATCTTTAAAACCGCAAATATCATGCAAGTCTACGCAAACGGCGGCAAGGCTTATGAAATTTGTAAAAAATATTTAGAAGACGAGATTTTAAAAGCGACCAAAAATGCGGTGATAAAGCTACCATCGACCAGCTCTGCAAATGCTAAATTTAGTATAGATAAGCTTGCGAGCGAATGGTCGGTGATAGCTGAGGCTTTAAAGTAGGTCAAAACTAAAAACAGCTTCGTCTTCGATCTCTATACTTATTGGTTTTTAGCAAAATTTATCTTCTTGAGTAGTTTAACTAACTATCCTATTATTTTAAAACAAAAAAATTATTTTTATATTGACATTGATTATTATTTTGATATAATTGCACCGCTGATTTAAATTTCGTCTTTTTATTGGTTAAAGTATTTTTAACAGTTGTATTATTTTATAAATTTAAATGAACAAAATCAGTTTTGATTACTAAATTTGCTAAAGCAACAGCAAAATTTAGTTATGTAGAAATTTAAAAATATTTTGCGACATATATTAGAAACATAAAAAATAGACATTTTAATCTAAAGGATAGGTAATGAACAAGCATTTATTTGCACTTTTGGCTTTGGCGGCATTTAGCAGCCACTCTTTGGCTCACGAGTTTTGGCTGTTTGGAAGCAGCAAGGACGTAACTAGCGTTGAGATCGGCTATGCAGACGATTTTCCAACTGTTGAAAAGATCCCGGATAACAGGATTGCTCTATTTGAAGCCCCGTACGTCATAGCCAAAAACGGCGAAAAGCTTAGCCTAAAACAAAGCGGCGAAAACTACCACTACGAAAGAGGCAAGCTTGAAGACGGCTCTTACCTTATAGCTGGCGAGTACAAGCCTACATTTTGGACAAAAGCTAGCGATGGAACATGGCATATGGGCAAAACCAAAGAAGATATCAAAGACGCCAAATACTGCAAAAAAGCGAGCATGAGCGCAAAAGGCGTCATAAACAAAAACGCGAAGGACGACTCTGTAACAAAGCCTTCTAATCAGCGTTTAGAGATAGTTCCGCTTGAAAATCCGGCAAATTTCAAAGTTGGCGTACCGTTTAAAGTTAAAATTCTATTTGAAGGCAAACCGCTAGAAAGCGCTACGCTTAATGGAACATTTGACGGCTTTTTAAAAGAAAAAAGTGCATTTCACGGCGAAACTGAGCCAGACGGCACGATAGAGGTGCTAGCTCTTAAACCTGGAAAGTGGCTACTACAAGTGGTGCATAAAATGCCGTTTGCCGACTCAAAAATTTGCGATGACGAGACGATCGCAGCAACGCTTGCGTTTGAGCTAAAATAGATCAAATTTGTAAGATCGCATCTTAAATTTATTAAAGGGCGTAGCAAGATGCGCCCTGCTATTTTGCATTTTAAACTAAATTTTCCCAGTAAATTTTATAAAATCGTTGTTACGATAAAAGAACTTCTAAAGCGATAACTCAAAACAAGCAGTTAAATTTATCGGTAAATTTAGTTTTTACTACGCAAATCCGCAAATACGCTGGCGACATCGTGCGAGATAAAGGGCTCGAGCGACGCTAAACGCAAATTTAGAGCCGAAAAACTCAAATTTTAAACGCAACGGGCAAAGAGCCCGTCAAACTACCCTCGACTAGCTCCGCAAACGCAAATTTTAGCTTTGAAAGGCTCGTGCAAGAGTGGACGGTCGTCACCGAAGCGCTAAAAGAGGGTTAAATTTGACGCAAGTCCTAAAATTTAACTCATCCGAAATAATCGCGCCTTCATCTTAAATTTAGTTTCAAATTTTAAAATTACCCAAATAAAATAAAGTAGGAAAACCATGAGAATCCTAAAATTTCTATTTTTACTTCCGCTTCTAGCCATCGGTGCGCAGGCGCTGGAGCCAAAAGTCGTAATGAAGCCCGAAGTGAGCCTAAAAAACGGGCTTTACTACGTAAAAGGCAAGCTCTACGACGGCACGTTAAAGATGCTTCGATACAGCGTCGAGGACCTATATGACGTAAATGCGATGGGCATGATCTATCCGAGGCTAAAACCTCTGCCGCCTACGCTCATACGCGAGATAGACGTGCAGGGCGGCACGGCGGTGCGATATCGAGACTATTTTGACGGCAGAGATAAGCCCTCAAACGAATACCCCCTAAAAAACGGCGTCCGCGAGGGTACGGCTAAGCACTACCACGCAGATAGCGGCGCTCTGATGGGCGAGAGCGAATACAAAGCGGGCGTCCGCGACGGGCGCTACCGCCGCTACTACTTTGACGAGGGCGGCGCATTAAAGCAGGAGGGCTTTTTCAAGGCGGACAGGCGAGAGGGCGTGTTTACCGACTATTACGTTAGCGGCGAGGTTAGCGCACGTAGCCCATATGTCGGTGGGCTGCGAAACGGCGAGGATATCGACTACTACAAAAGCGGCAAAATCCGCGGCGTGCGAACCTACAAAGAGGGCAAGCGAGAAGGCACGGAAAAATGGTACTACGAAAGCGGCGCCGTGGAGGAGACGGGCGAATACAAAAACGACCGCAAAAACGGCGTTTGGAAGCGATATTACGAAAACGGTAAAACGCGCGTGGTAGAAAACTATAAAGACGGCGAAAAGGACGGCATCGCGCGCGAATACTACCCAAGCGGCAAGCTACGAGGCGAATACGAGTACAAAGACGGCCGCCAAACGGGCGCGGGGCTGGACTACTACGAGAGCGGGGCGCTGGCTGCCAAAGTGATGTTTAAAAACGGGCGCTATCACGGGCTGTACGAGGAGTATCATGAAAACGGCAAGCTAAAAGCCAGAGTGATGTTTGAGGACGGGCTGGAAACCGGCGAGGCGCGCCACTACTACGCAAACGGCAAACTAGAGGCTGAAGGGGAGTTTGAGCGCGGTAGGCTCATCCGCGCCAAAAAATACGACGAAGCGGGTAAGCTAATCAGCGATAAGTCGGGTAAAGACGGACTTCCGCGGGAGTGAGCTCGGATAAATTTAAATTTGAGCGGAGCTAAATTTGATCTATGCGGCTTAAATTTGTCGCTTTGGTAAAATTTGGCTTTATAGCTTTTTTAAATTTTAAGCACATACGAGACGTTAAATTTGATCTGAAACACGACGCATTAGTCTAAAATTTTAATAAAAATCAAAGTTACATAAAATAAGAGTAGTCTAAAAAAATTAAAAAATAATTTTTATTTTAGCTTAATATATCAATATTTGTAGTAAAATTTGCTCTAGATTTAATACACAAAAACACTAAAAAGGAGCAAAATATGGCTACTGCGGGTATTATTATCGGCACGGTAGTGCTGTTTATCGTGGGCTGGGCGATAGTGCGGGGTAAGTACGCGCCGCTCGTGCTTTTTCTTTCGGGCGTTTTTATGCTGATCTGCTCGGTCGCGCTGGGTACGGGAAATTTTATGCCTAAACAGGCCGTAGCGACGGGCAACGCCTACCTAAACATCATCGAGTTTATCCGATATATGTTCTCAAACAGATTTGCAAATTTAGGCCTTATCATCATGTTTATGGTGGGCTTTGCGAGCTATATGACGCATATCGGCGCGAACCACGCTTTCGTCTCTATAGCTACGAAGCGCTTTGCTAGGATCAAAAACCCATACGTCATGGTCTTCGTCGCATTTGCGGTGGCTAAGCTCATCAGCATGGTTATCACCAGCGCGGTGGGGCTTGGCGTGCTATGTCTTGCGCTGCTAGGACCCGTACTCATTTCGCTTGGACTAAACAAGCTCACCGTAGGCTCGATCTGCGCGATGTCGGGAGCCGCCTCGATGGTGCTCATCGGCGCATCGACGGCCGCAGCGGCGAAGGCTACGCAGCTTAGCATTTTAGATTACGTTTTCATCTATAAAATTCCGGCCGCGCTTCCGACCTCGATCGTGATGGGTATCGCGCTCGTTTTTTGGAACAGATATCTGGATAAAAAAGAGGGCTGGGTGTGCAGCGAGCACGTGGGCGAAGTGATGGAATTTGACGGCGCCGTGCAAAATCCCGAGGCCGCCGCACCTAAAATTTACGCGATACTGCCGTTTTTGCCGATGATTTTGGTGGTCGTATTTTCGCAGTACTGCATCGCTTCTATCAAGCTTGATATCTCGGCGATCATCATCCTATCAGTCGTCATCGCGATGCTTTTTGAAGCGGTTAGGCATAGGTTCAAATTTGACCCGATTGCCGAGGGGGTCAAGGTATTTTTCCAAGCGATGGGCAAGAGCCTAAGCGGCGTCGTGATCCTTATCATCGCAGCGGGCGTATTCGCAGAAGGCTTTAAGGCTCTAGGCATGCTCGATAGTATCGTCAAGCTCGCAAATTCGCTTGGCTTTGGCGGCTTTGGCATGTCGGTGCTTTTCGTCGTCATCACGACGCTAGTTACGATTATCTCGGGCTCAAACGGCGCGAGCTTTTACCCGCTCATCGAGATGGTGCCGCATATCGCGGCTAAGCTAAACGTGAGCCCCGTGATGCTCGTGCTGCCGATGCATCAGGCCTCGACTATCGCTCGCCCTCTATCGCCCGTCGCAGGAGTGGTCGTCGCGATAGCAGGCATGCTAAAGTGCAGTCCGCTCGACATCGTCAAACGCTGCAGCGTGCCGGCGGTCTTGGGCCTCGTTAGTCACCATATTTTCGTATTTTTACTCTCGTTGTGAGGCGTAAAATGGAGCTTCCTAGATGGACGTTTGAGGACGCGTACGGCGATTTTGACGACGCGAGATTTACGGATGCGCTGTCAAATTTGGACGAAATTTTAGGCGAGATAGAGGGGCTGCTGGGCTCTAGCGGCGGGTTAAATTTACTGATAAACGCATACGAGCGCGGATTTGAGGAGGCAAGCTCCTTGCTCGCGTTTTGCCGCTGCAAATCAAGCGACGACACCAAAGACGAGCGAGCAGGCGCAGCCGAGGCGAAAATCAGGGAGAAATTTTTGTGCCTAGAACGGACGAAAGAGATCATTTTTGAAAAGATGGACGCGCTAGATCCCTCCGATACCGCGCGCCAAACGCAGGAGTTTGCGCGGATAAAATTTCTTTACGACGAGCGCAAAAATAGCTGGCGGGCAAAATTTGACGCAAAGGAGCGTAAAATTTACGAGGAGGCGGCAGCTAGCAGTTTCGCTCCGCTTTACGGAGTATTTAGACATCTAAACAACCTCATCGCCGTGCAGGTTACCTATAAAAACGGCGTAAAAAGCATCTACAATCTCTCAAAATGCGCGGGCGTTTTAAAGGGCTCGCCCGATGGGGCGCTGCGAAAGAGCGTGTTTGAGGGGCTAGCGGAGCATTACGGTAAGCACGCGAGCTTGTACGCCGACGTTTTAAATTTGCTTCAGGGTTTTAGGCTGGGCGAATTTAGGGCGGCGGGGACGGATATCCTCACGCCTAGCCTGCAGCAAAACAAGATCAGCGAGCAGGCCGTAACGGCGATGTTTGCGGCGATAGATCGCAGATCAGACAAGATCAGAGAGTGCGTGAGCCTGCGCGCGAAGTACTTCCCGCAGGGTAAAATTTACGCCCGCGATCTGCTCGCACCGTCTCCCTTCGCTAGCGCGGAGGAGATCCCCTACGAGCGGGCGATAGAGACGATCTGCAAGGCTCTGGGCGAGGTTAGCGAGGAGATTCCGAAATTTATCAAAATGATGCTGCAAAAGAGCTGGATCGAGGCGCAGGTGCGCGAAAACAAAGCAGGCGGCGCGTTTTATACGAGATTTGATAAATTCAGACAACCGCGGGTATTTTCTAGCTACATGGGCACGCAGGCGCATATGATCCAGCAGGCGCACGAACTCGGGCACGCGTGGCACTACTGGATCATGCGCGATCTGCCCGCGCTGCAAACGCAGTTTCCTATGACGCTAGCCGAGGCTGCTAGTACCTTTAATGAAGCTGTGCTGCGAAACTATCTGCGAAAAAATAGCGCGGATAAAAATTTGCTCTTTGATATCTTGTGGCAGGAGCTAAAATCGGCGGCAAATTTCATGCTACACATCGGCGTGCGGTTTGATTTTGAGATCGCTTTTTTAAAGGCTAGGCAAAAGGGCGCGGTCGGCGCGGCGCAGATAGAAGAGCTCATGCAAAAGGCGTGGCGAGGACGCTACGGCGATACGACGCAGGACGCGGAGGGCTTTTTGCCGTATTTTAAGCTGCACTTTTACAAGACCGATCAATACATCTACAACTACCCATACGCCGTCGGCTACCTGCTCTCGCAGTTTTTGCTGGGCGAGTTTAGGCGCGCGGGCGATAAATTTATCGGCGCGTACAAGGCGTTTTTGCGCGAGTGCGGCGTGATGAGCGTCGAATCTCTGCTACAAAAGCACTTCGGCAAGGACGCGCGAACGCTGGAGTTTTGGCTCGAGTGCGTCGATAATGCGCTAATTTATGCTGACGAGTTTAAACGGCTCGAAAAACAGATGAAGCTTGATAAGACGGTAAAATTGGGCGGGTAAATTTGAACTCAAATTTGATTTATCTTCTGTCAAATTTAAGAGCAAAACGTTGAGCTTTTTGCTCTTGCCGCCTATTCGTCAAATTTGATCGCAGTTTCTTGATCCTAAAAGATAATTTTAGCAGTCAAATTTAAAACTCCTTCGCCAAATTTAATACGCGTTACAAATTTTCACTTAACTGATAACAACTATCATAACTAAGCTATTTTTTAGCTAATCTATTTTATAATAATCACAATCAAATAAACAGGAGCCCAAAATGTCAGTTTTAGTTATCGGAGCCGACGAGATAACGCCTATAAAAGCAGTCCTAAAAGACCTCGGCGCGGAAGCGATCGAACACTGGGACGCGCGCAACGAAAACCGCGTAAATCGCAAACCGATCCCGCAAGATACCGAGTGCGTCGTGATGCTAACCAGTTTTTTAAACCACAACACGATGAAAACGATAAAAAACCAAGCTAAAAAGCGCAATATCCCGATCGTTTGCGCCAAAAGAAGCGTCAGCTGCGTGTTTAGCGAGTATTGCAAAGTCTTTGGGCTAGATAAGGAATTTGGATGCTGCAAGGTAAAAGACTAATAGATGAAATTCGGCTTTTTATCAGGTATTGGAGAAATAACTCCAAGTATTTTTTCAGGGCTTGACGCGGTAAATAAAGCCCGAATTTTTATAAATTTATACAACTGTTGCGCAGGTCGCGAGCTAAAAATTCCTCTTATTTATGCGTATTCGGGCTTAAATCTGGAGGAAATTTTTCTAAAGCGCATCGAGGATCTATACGAGTTTAAAAATCCTAGCCGAAGTAAAATTTCAAGCTTTTGTATCGCCTCAAACGCCGTTATCTGCGCCTATAAAACGGGCAAATTTGACGCCGTTCCGCCGCTAGCCGTCTCTCCCAAACACCCGGCCGCCAAGCTAATCCTCATGCTAAAATCCCAAAACGGAATTTGTTTTGACGCGGACATAATGTTTTCTCAGTTTGTTTATGATAAAATACGCGCCAAACATTTTGATAAAAACGTTTATTTTCAAGACGGGATTATCTTTGCCGAGCAGGGCGGACGCAAGCTTTTCGGCGTTATGCCGTGCTTTAAGGAGATAACCAAAGAGCGGTTTCATCTGGCTAACTGCGAGATCGCTAGGGGCTTTGAGGCGCTTAGCGGCGGAGAGTTTGACAGGATGTTCATCGTAGCTCCGAGAAATGCGAATTTCTCGCGCTACATCGAGGTCAAACGGGAGTGCGGATGCGGCGGATCGCTGCGACTGGTGCCCTACACGATAAGTCATCATATTTTTTAAAGGAAATTTAAATGATAGGTATCATTTTTGGAAGCAGTATGGGAAATACTGAGGAGGCGGCGAGCTTTTTAGCCGAGAATTTGGGGCTAGAAAACGAGCTTTTAAACATAGCAAACTGCGACGCGGCTAAGCTAAACGGCTTTGACAAGCTAATTTTAGGCGTTTCTACCTGGGGTACAGGCGACCTTCAAGACGACTGGGATGCGTTTGATTTTGGCGGACTAAAGCTTAGCGGTAAGACGGTTGCGATATTTGGCACGGGCGATGCCGAGAGCTATGCGGATAGCTTTTGCGGCGCGATGGGCAAGCTATACGACGAGGTCGTAAAAGCTGGCGCAAACGTCGTGGGCGCAGTATCCGTGGATGGATATAAATTTGACGAATCAGAAGCCGTAAGAGACGGTAAATTCGTCGGTCTGCCTCTTGATGCGGACAACGAAAGCGAAAAAACCGAGCCTAGAATCAGCGCTTGGATAGAGCAGATTAAACCTCATTTTGCTTAAAATTTAATACTTCTAGTCGGGCTTTTTGCCCGATTTTTCTTTCAAATTTAACTCTTTTTTATATCAAATTTGACTTTGTCGTGCTACAGCATTAAAGCGATTTTAGCGTGCGGCGGCTGCGCAAATTTTATCAAGACCGCTTCATGGCTAGCCGAGCTAATGCCGGCTTTTAATCAACTCAAATTTGAGCTAAAATTTAGCAAATTTAGCTAAAATCACGCCGAATTTATGTTAAAAATAAGGAGAAAATATGCCTCTACTAGATAGTTTTTGCGTCGATCACGTGAGGATGAACGCGCCCGGCGTACGCTTGGCAAAGACGATGAAAACGCCAAAAGGCGACGATATAAGCGTGTTTGATTTGCGTTTTTGCAAGCCAAACGAAGAAATCCTGCCCGAAAAAGGCATCCACACGCTAGAGCATCTGTTTGCGGGATTTATGCGAGATCATTTAAACGGCAAGGGCGTTGAAATCATCGATATCTCGCCGATGGGCTGCAGAACGGGCTTTTATATGAGCGTGATCGGCGTGCCGAGCAAGGAGGCGGTCAAGGCCGCGTGGACGGCGTCGATGAGGGATATCCTGGGCGTCAAAAATCAAGAAGACATCCCTGAGCTCAATAAATATCAGTGCGGCACGTACAAGATGCATTCGCTTGACGAAGCGCACGCGATCGCAAGCAAAATTTTAGAGCGCGGACTAGTCACGATAGATAACGAAGAGATCGCGCTAGACGTCGCTGCGATGGGGCTTAAAAAGCACTAATCGCTCGTTAAATTTAGCCGCCGTTCGTGCGGCTTTTACTCTCGCGGCAAATTTGGGCAAAGCTCAAATTTGGCCCAGTTTGCCGCACTCTTACTTCAAATTTTGCTGTTTTAATATACAAAACCCGCTTCGTAATAAAATATAGCGATGTAATTTTAAGCCGTAAATTTATAAAATTACATTAATAATTTTTCTTAAGGAAGTGCGATGAAAAGTTTTAAATTCGTTTTGATCGCGGCCTGTGCGGCGGCGATAAGCTTAAACGCCGAGGTTTTGACAAAGACGACCGATATATCGCTAGGTGGTAAAAAGGTCGGCAAGATCGAGGTTTTAACGCCGGTCGAGGTTGTCTCCAAAGACGGCGCAAAGGCCAAAATAAAAGTAAAAGGCGCCGTTTCGGCAAACTACCTGGCTCAGATACAGCGAAGCGTCAAAAACGCCGAAATTTTCACGATTTTTGATACCGAGAGCGAGACTAATTTTAAGAAAATAAAAGAGGTCGAGGACGACTACGGCGAGCTTTGGTATGAGGTCGAGGGCACGTACGAAGTCGCCGCAGACGCGCTAGGTAGCGACGCAAACGCGCTATACAAACAGGCTCAGCAAAAGTACGAGGAGACCTGCTCGGCGTGCCACCGCTTGCACGAGCCAAACAGCTTTACGGCGGCTCAGTGGCCGGCAAATTTGCAGTCGATGATTGATACGAACTACGTCTCGCTAGAGGAGACGGAGCTAAATTTGATCGTTAAATACCTGCAACATAACGCAAAAGCCGTAGAATAGGGCTTTAGTCCGACTAGCGCCCAGATCAAATTTGCCTATCGCTTGAAATGTAAAATTTAGCGACGCTTGTTCTTTAAATTTGGGTTTTATGTTTTACGGGGGCAAATTTAATTTGCGGCGTCTTGCTCGCTAAAGAGCCGCGAGACAAAAATGAGCGTCGCTAATAAAATATGGGTTTTAAAAGCAAATAACGGAAAACGAGTCGCCAAATCGCGCCGGTGCCGCAAGTATCGGCGATTTGGCTTTGCTTGGGTCTGCGACTTCGCGACTGCAAGCGCAAGGTGCGGGGGGCTTGCTCCTGCGAGAATTAAAATAAGGGAGAAACCGATGAAAAGACGAGATTTCATCAAATTTTCGGCCTTGGCGGCTACGGCTGCGCAGGCTAGTAGGATAGAGGGCGTCAAACAGACGATTTTCGATAACAAAAAAGTGTTTGGCGCAAACAGATTCGGTCCGTTTTGGGCAAATTTAAACTCATCGCAGATCGTTTCTGTTAGCGATTTTGAGGGCGATAAATTTCCAAATACGATGAACTATAGCTTGCCTGATTCCGTGCAGAACGAAAACCGCGTGCTCTATCCGATGGTGCGCAAAAGCTATTTAAAAGCAAAAGGCGCGGCAAAGAGCGAACTGCGCGGCAAAGAGGAGTTCGTGCGCGTTAGCTGGGACGTAGCACTCGATCTAGCCGCCAAAGCTCTAAAAGAAAACTTCGACAAATACGGTGCCGAGGCGATTTATGGCGAGTGCTACTGGTGGGGCGGCAGCGGTAAGGTCAGCTGGGGTCGTACGGTAGCGCACAGGATGCTAAAAGTGCTAGGCGGCTACGTGGAAGAAAGCGGCGATTATTCGACCGGAGCGGGCCTAGTCATCATGCCTCACGTGCTAGGCGGTAGCGCGGTTTACGACGCGCCGACGAAGTGGAAAGCTATCGTCAAAAACGCTAAAAACGTGGTATTTTGGGGCACGGATCCTATCGTAACCAACCAAATTTCCTCAGTCCCTCCGACTCACGACGGCTACGTAGGCATGCAGGAGCTCAAAAAATCAGGCATCAAAACCTATAGCGTAAACGTCATGGTAAACGACACCGCGCGCTACTACGGCAGCGAAAACGTAATCGTGCGCCCAAATACCGACACCGCGCTCATCATCGGTATGTGCCATTATCTGTTTACGAACAACCTATACGACGAGGAATTTATCAAAAAATACAC
>CAUQOI010000064.1:0-11744 GCA_963519525.1 uncultured Campylobacter sp. | reverse complement strand
GGTATCACGGCTTTGGTTTCCCTGGCTATGCCATCTTTGTCCCACATTTTGCCGCCGTTTTTTATCATCGCCGGCATCGAAGCGTCGATGATAACGTCGCTAGGTACGTGCAAGTTTGTGATGCCGGCAGCCGAGTTTACCATCGCTAAATTTGGCCTTGCGGCGTAAATTTCATCAAATTTGGCTTTGATTTTTTCCTGCGTTGCTTGCGGTAAATTTAAAATCCGCGTAAAAAGGTCTTTTAGTCCGTTGTTTTCGCTGACGTTTACGCTTTTTAGCTCGCTTTCAAACTCATCAAAAACTTCCGCGAAAAAAATCTTCACGAAATGCCCGAAAATCACGGGATCGCTCACCTTCATCATCGAGGCTTTTAGATGCACGCTAAAGAGCAAATTTTTTGCTTTCGCGTCCGCGATTTGCTCCTTTATAAAGACGTCCAGTTCTCGCGCGCTCATAAAGCTAGCGTCGATTATGTCGCCTTTTTGCACGCTTAAATTTTCTTTTAGCACGCGTTTTTCGCCGCTTTTTGAGATAAACACGACGCGTAAATTTTCATCCGCTTCAAAGCTAACCGAGCGCTCGGAGGAGTAAAAATCTCCGCCCTTCATATAGACGACTTCGGTTTTGCTATCTTGTTCAAAAGGGGTGATTTTATACGGGTTTTCGCGGGCGTAGCGTTTTACCGCACCGACGCATCTGCGGTCTGAGTTACCCTCGCGTAGCACCGGATTTACCGCACTTCCTAGCACTTTGGCGTATCTGTCGGCCGCGTCTTTTTCCTCTGGCGTTTTTGGATCTGAGGGGTACGGCGGTAGATCGTAGCCCTTAGCGCGAAGCTCGGTGATAGCGGCGTTTAGCTGAGGCAAGCTTGCCGAGATGTTTGGCAGCTTAATTATATTCGCGTGCTTTTCTTGCGTCAAATTTCGCAGCATCTCAAGGTCGTCGCTCACTCGCAGATCGGGCGGCAGCTTGTCGTTAAAAGCGGCGATGATCCGCGCGGCTAGCCCTATGTCGGCCTGCACTATCTCTATACCGCCCGCGCGCAAAAATGCCTGCAGGATCGGAAACAACGAGTAGCTAGCAAACAGCGGGGATTCGTCGGTTCTAGTATAGACGATGTCGCTCATCTTTCCTCCTAAATAAATTTCGCAAAATCTTATCCAAATTTATATTAAAACGCCTTTTGGCGGGCTATTTTGGGGAATTTATCGCGCCTACGTGCTCCTCGTACGTCGCGCTAAATTTATGCTTGCCCGTCTTTTTATCGCGAACGAAGTACAAAAACTCGCTCTGTGCGGGCCTTATCGCCGCTCTTATCGCCGCTAGGCCCACGGTGCAGACGGGGCTTGGCGGCAGGCCTTCGTTTAGATATGTGTTAAATTTGCTTTTATCGCTTCGTATGCGCTCGGCCGTGACCGTCTCGTGCGAGTAGAGTCCGTAGTTTAGCGTACCGTCCATCTGTAGCTTCATGCCCTTTTTTAGGCGGTTTTGGATGACGGATGCGACAAGGGGCATCTCGTCCTCGTTTGCGGCCTCTTTTTGTACGACCGAGGCCGTCACGAGATACTCGCTCCAGCGCTTTTCGTCGTAGCTACCGAGTAGCTCGGTCGCCGTTTTTTCGTGGGATTTTTTAGATAAATTTACCAGATGCGCCGCTAGCTGCTCTTCGTTTACGCCAAGCGGTACTTTGTAGGTTTCGGGTACCAAAAAGCCGTCCTCTAGCGGTGCAAATTTGGAGTAAAATTCATTTAGCTTGGCCTCGCTTAAATTTAGCTTTTTTGCAACCTCTTGCAAAAATACGGCCGTCGTTTCGCCCGGAATCAGCGTTATTTGCGTTAGAGCCGCTTTTGCGGTCGTAAGTTTATATAAAAAATCAAGCTTGCTAAGCTTTGTCGCGCCTAGGTCTATCCAGCCTGCCTGTACGTGCCCCATCGCGCGCAAGATCACGGCGTCTATTTTATTTGCGTCCGTATTTTTTTCGCTTAGATATGATATAATCCCAAGCGTACTGCCCTGAGGCACGAAAATGACCTCGCTCACGCTCACCGGGCGGCTAAGATAAACAAGAAAGCTCAGAAAAAATATGAAAATCATCTCGCTGATAATGAAGAAAATTTGGCGCATTTTGATCCCCACGGTTTTGATATTCGTCATTTTTATAGCCGTCCTAAAACACGGCGTCGAGATAGAAAATATCGACGCGGGCGACTTTAAAATAGAGCAATTATATATAAAACTCGATAAAAAAATAATTTTACGCGCGAAAAATATAGAGATATCTAAACAAAGCGCCAAGGATAGCTCTGAGGACGCGCTACTAGATCTATCCAAAAACATCGTCTGGATCGATAGGCTGTTTGACGAAATCTTACTCGAGCGCGTCAAATTTTTAAACAGCGAGTCCACGCTATTTTACAGAGACGACGTTTTTTATCTAGATAGTCCGTTTTTAGCGGTTAGCTCAAATTTCAAAGACACCGAAGACGGCATAACCGCAAACGTTTATCTACTCGAGTTTAAGGATTTTAACATCACCTTAAGCGGCGTTAGCAATGCCGATTTGAGGCGCCAAATTTACGATTTTAACGGTACGTTTTCAAGCCACGAGCTAAACGGAAACGCTACCGTAAATCTCAAAAAAGGCGAGATAAAATACGAACTAAGCGACATAAACGCGACTAGCCTAAGGGGCTTTATGGACGAGCTGGGCACAAAAACGGGGCTAGATAAAGAGATAAAAAACTGGATCTACGGCTATATCACGGCGGATAACTACTTCGTAAAGTCGCTTCGGGGTAGATTTGACCTAAACAGCCAAGAGCCCTATCTAAACGAGCTTAGCGCACAAGGTTTTTCTAAAAACGTAAAGGTTAAATTTCACGAAAAGTTGCCCGCTGCGACTGCCGAAGGAGTCGACGTCGAGCTAAAAAAAGGCTCGCTATTTTTCACGCTAAAAAACCCGAAATGGCAAGGCAAAAATCTAAACGGAAGCAGTCTTGAAATCTATAAAATTTTCGAGGAAAAAGGCGCCGGACTCACGCTAAATCTGCAAACCTCGGCCCTCTACGACAAAAGCGTAAACTCCATACTAAAGGCCTACGATATCGAAGTTCCCGTTGAGCAGCTAAGCGGCAAAACGGACGCCAAACTCGCGCTTGATATCAAATTTGACCCGCTAGAAGTGACGCCTAAGGGCAAATTTAAGATCACCGGCGGACAGACTCTGATCGCTGGAGCTAAATTTAACGTAGATACCGCAGACGTCGAGCTTTTAAACGACAAGCTAAAGGTAAATGCAAAAAACACGGGGATGGACTTTTTTAGCGCGGACGCGGCGGTAGACCTTGATCTAGGCAAGCTCGCAGGCGACATAAACGGCACGCTAAAGGGGCTAAATTTAGCCTTCAGCAAGAGCGAAATTTTAAAGCTGGGCGCGATGCCGTTTGCGGCT
Source organism: uncultured Campylobacter sp. (assembly GCA_963519525.1). Lineage (GTDB taxonomy): Bacteria > Campylobacterota > Campylobacteria > Campylobacterales > Campylobacteraceae > Campylobacter_A. The sequence continues at coordinate 8,293 of CAUQOI010000064.1, read as the reverse complement.
AGGCTTGATTTTAGCGGCAAGGATACGAAGCTAGATATCGCTTCGCCCGCCGCCGTAGGTTTAAAATTCGGCGCGCAAAATGAGATAAATTTGCCTGACGCAAAGAGCCTACTGCCCTACTCGCCGCTGTTAAAAAGCCTGAAAATATCGGAAGGCGGCGTAAATATAAAAACCAAAGATTTTGAAAATCTTAGCATAGAAGCTAACGACGTTAAATTTGAAACGCCGCTGTTTAAAAAAGACGGCTCGCCCTATGACGCGGATAGCTTTGTGATCGACGTAAACGCCAAGGGTGCAACGGGTAAGAGCAAAAGCGGCGGGCTAAATTTCAAAATCGCGGGAGGCAAGACGGAGCTTTTTATAAAAGAGCTCGATCTTGTGCTTAGCGGCGACGAAAACATGACCGATAAGGAAGCCGACATCGAGTTTGAAGCCAAGGGCTCGAAGCTTGTTTTAAACGATTTTAACGCGACTCTAAATCTGCTAGCATATAGCGGCCAAAGTGCGGGCGGGACGGTGAGATTTGACGCCAAGCCCGCTCGCGGCAACTTTTCGCTCATAAAATCGGACAAAAAATTTGAAATGTCGGCAAACGACATCAGAGGCGAGTTTATCAACTCGATTTTTAACATCAAAAGCTTTGAGGGCGGCAGCTTTAAAATGCGCGTTTTAGGCGGCAGCACCGATGATTTTAAGGGCGAAGTAAGGCTGATCGGCGCCACACTAAAAGACTACACGTTTTACAATCAGCTTCTCACGTTTTTAAACTCCGTGCCCTCCTTGCTCGTGTTTAAGACGCCCGACTTCGGCGCCGACGGCTATCCGGTGAAATTCGGCAAAATTTTATTTGAGAAAAAGGCAGATGTGCTAAAGTTTCTAGCCATCGAGCTAGAAAGCTCGAGCGCGGATATCGGCGGTCACGGTACGATAAATCTCGCGACCAAAGAGATCGACGTGGATCTGGAGCTAAAGCTGCTAAAGGACGCCAGCTCCATCATCGACAAAATCCCTCTCATAAATCAGATCGTGCTGGGCAAAGACCGCACCCTCTCGACCGTCATCAAGGTGCGCGGGACGCTGCAAAAGCCGCAGTACTCGACGCAAATCCTGCAAGACGCGCTGCTTTCGCCGTTTAAGATAATCAGAAACGTACTTGAAGCGCCGTTTTTGATATTTGAGTAAATTTGACGAGCGCAAGCCTCTGCACCGCTAGTTTGCGGGTTAAATTTGAAGCCAAATTTGATACACTGTGCCGCTTATCTGCGCGCACGGCACTCGTAGCTCCTGGCAAATTTAATTAATTCTGAACGACAAGCATGAGCGCTGTACTTAAATGCGGCCAAAAACGGAGTCAAAAATAAAGCCCAAAATCGCAGCGTCAATGGCCGCATAGCAAAAATTTCGCCCTTAAAATAGACTAGGCTCGCTGCGGATTTTCATAAATTTGTAATTTTATAGGCTGTGAAAATCGCGAGCAAAACGCCAAATGTCGCTGCGATATTTGGTACTACAAAGCCAAAATCGCGTCCGCGTCAAATTTGATAAAAACGGCGCCAAGGCTAGCAAGATAAAACCGGCGTAGATGTAATATGCAGACGCGCTAAATGCGCTCAGGGCAAAAACGGCCTCATAAAATTAGCGCACCGACCGTAGATTTTGGGCATTTCTTGTAAATTCACGGCGGGTTTTGGCATTTGGCGCCGTGTCTTGTTAGGATTGCGATTTATTAAATTTAATTTAGCTCGGGCGTTTTGTAGCGTCAAATTTAGCTTTTGATCTCATCGTCAAAAAGCTCGCGGACGTCCACCCAAAAGCTTTCGGGCATAAAAATCGGCGAGTCCAAAATCTCCAGCAAACCGTCCTTAAAAGACAAAAACTCCGCGACTCTTTGGAGTCCATCAACGGTTTTTAGGCTCATGTCCGCTAGCCGCAGCACCTTTACAAGCTGCATTTTATAAGCCGTCCACTCGGCAAATGCCAAAAACCGCGAATCGTCCGAAAACGTAAAACACGCCGTAGCCTGCTGGCTAAGTAAAATTTGCTCAGTCTCGCCGCTTCGGCTAAATTTTACGTTTTCATTCTCACCATCGCTTTCTTCGCGCTTCAAATTTAAACCTTGTGCCTCGACATTTGCGTCGCCGTTAAATCCGCTTTGCAAATTTACGCTGCCTCGCAAAAACTCCGCGCTCGCGTAAAGCCGTAACTCGCCCAAACTCGGCGCGCCCATGGCTATCTCATGACCTTCAAATTCCGCGCTAAATTTACCGTCCGCGCTACACTCTTTCGCACTGTAACTCCAAGCAGACCCCATTTATTTCCTTTCAAATTTATTTAGTTCAAATTTATCCGCGCATTTGCCTGCGCCGCACAAATCTCGCGGTCTCACGGCTCGAAATTAGGGCAGTAAAAATCATCCACCTCGCTCCAAAGCTCCTCTAGCGAGTGTCCGTCTATCTGCGGCGCGGTGTAGAGCTCTTGCAATGTGGCGAAATACCGCTCGCCGCTCGCATTTGCGCCGGATTCGTCCGCGCATCTTTGAAACGAGCAGCGATCCGCATAGGCGATGATCATGTATAGCGCACCGCGCAGGCAAAAGCCAAGTTCGGGTTCGCCGCCCTGGGCTACGGATTTTAGCAGCATTTGCTCTATGGTTTCAAATGAAAATTTGGGCATCTAGCTTCCTTTTAAATTTATCTAGGCGCGTTTTAGAGGATAAACAAATAGGTTTGTTAAATTTGCCGCGTTTTTGGAAGTAAATTTTAAAAATCGGCTCAAATTTAAGTACCGAATTTGAGCTAAAATTTGCGGCAAAATCACCGCATCTCAAGGCGCATGAGATGCATATCCTCGCCGCCCATGACATCAAGCTCCTGCGAACCGCAGGCCGGACAGGTGAAGTCGTTTTCGCTAAGCTCGCCGCTAAAACCGCAGCTTTTGCACTCCACTGAGACGTTTTGCAGGGCGATCAAAAGCTCAGCGTTTTCGCAGATCGTGCCGGTTTTATAAACTTCAAACGCGCTTTCTAGGTAGTGAGGTTCGACGCCGCTTAGCCGTCCGATACGCACTTCGAGGCGCACGACCTCTTTCGCGCCGTTTGCGGCTGCGTTTTTCTCGCAAAGCGCGACTAGGCTTTGCACTATGCTTAGTTCGTGCATCGGCTTGCCTCGCTTGCAGACGGAGCGGATTTTATTTTTACGCACGCGCCTAAGGCGCAAATTTGATAAATTTTGCGAACCCGCTCTCGTGACGTGCAGGCCCGAAAATCTAGCGTTTTTAATTTTGATCTACTCATCGCCGCGCCTAGCATATCCTGGGCAATAGCTCGCCCTTTGGCGCTTCTAAAAAGCGCTTTGAGCCGTATGCGTTTTGCAAGATGACGCGGCCGTTTGCAGCGCCTAAAATCTCGCCGATCAAAGCCGCGTTAGCGTCAAATTTACGTAAAATCTCAAGCGCGCGCGCTTCGTCTTTTTCATCTACGGCCAGCACGAACGTACCCTCGTTGGCAAGCTCATAAGGCTCAAAGCCAAACAGCTCGCAAACGCCCATCACTTCGTCGCTGACCTTGATATCCTCCTCGCGCACGAGGATGTCTAGGCCGCTAAATTTCGCCCATTCGTTTAGCACCGCCGAGAGTCCGCCGCGCGTCGCGTCGCGCATACAAAGAGGCTTTACGCCGCCATCTATCAGCGCCTTTACCACGCCCACTAGCGCCTTGCAGTCGCTTTTTAGTTCGCTTTGTAGATCAAGCTCCTCGCGGCTAGCCAGCACCACTGCGCCGTGCCTACCCACGTCGCCCGAGATCAGGATCTTTGCGCCCGCGCGCAGGCTTTTTAGCTCCACGCCCTCGCAGACGATCTCGCCGATACCGCTCGTGTTGATAAAAATTTTATCGCATTTGCCGCGCGGTACGACCTTGGTATCGCCGCAGACGATCCGCACGCCGTTTTCGCGAGCGACGGCGGCTAGCGAGCCTAGCACGCGCTCTAGCTCGGCTATCTCAAGCCCCTCCTCGACTATTAGCGCGCAGCTTAGGTACTTTGCCTCGGCACCAACCATAGCTAGGTCGTTTATCGTGCCGCACGCTGCGATCTTGCCGATATCCCCGCCGTTAAAAAATATTGGCGTAACAACGAAGCTATCGGTGCTAAAGGCAAGTTTGCCGTTAAATTTGGACGCCGAATTTGTGGAGCATTTCGCGCTCTCGTCCGCGCAAGGGTCGCTAAAATTTAGTATCGCGCTATCGTTGCTCTCGCGCAAAATTTCGTTATCGAATATCCTAAAAATCGTCTCGTTTATGAGCGAGTTCATCTCCTCGCCGCCGCCGCCGTGGCTTAGCATTATCTTGCTCAAATTTGCCTCCTCTTAGCCCGCGCTTTTGACGTCGCCGTATTTGTAGTATGCCGCACATGCGCCTTCGCTCGAGACCATGCACGAACCAACGGGGGTTTTTGGCGTGCAGGCTTTGGCGAAAATTTTGCAGTCAAACGGCTTTGCTCGCCCGCGTAAAATTTCAGGGCAGATACAGGCTTTGCTCTCGCCTTTGCTTTGCACGCTACAGTCAAATTTGACTCTCGCGTCAAGCTTCGCATACTCGGGGCGCAGCTTCATACCGCTTTGTGCGATCACGCCGAGACCGCGCCACGAGAAGTCGCACGGCTCGAAAAACTCGTCTATGAGCGCCTTTGCTTTTTGATTGCCCTCGCGCGTGACGACTCTTGCGTATTCGTTATAGACCTCGTGCGTACCCGCGTTTTGCTGGCGGACGAGGTTTAAGATGCCGTCCATCAGATCAAGCGGCTCAAATCCGCTAACCGCGATAGGTTTTTTATACTCCGCCGCGATACTCTCGTAGATGCCGTATCCCGTGATCACGCTCACGTGGCTAGGCCCCAAAAACGCGTCGATCTTGACGTCTTCGTCGTTTAGGATCGCTCGCACGGGTGCGGGGACCGTAACGTGATTTATGTGGAAAAATAGATTTTTTAGCCCGAGTTCTAGCGTCTTTTGCACCAAATTTGCGCTCATAGGAGTCGTCGTCTCAAACCCGATCGCGAAAAATATCACGCTCTTGTCGGGATTTTCCCGCACGATTTTGATACAGTCTAGCGGGCTATATAGCGCTCTGATGTCGCAACCCTCGCCGCGTAGCTTTTGCAGACTGGTCGAGGAGCCCGGGACTCTCATCATATCGGCTAGAGTGCACAGGATAGTGCCCGGCATCTGGGCTAGCTTGATAGCTTCGTCTATGCGGCTCCTTGGCATCACGCAGACGGGACAGCCGGGGCCGTGGACGAAATTTATATGCTCGCCCACTAGCTGCGGCAGGCCGAATTTCATGATCGAGTGCGTGTGTCCGCCGCAAATTTCCATGATATTTAGCGGTTTTACGCTCTCTTTTTTGATGAGTTTTGAAAGCGCTAAAATAAGCTCTTTATCGCGAAAATCATTGATTAGATTCACGCTTTTTCCTTTGCGTCCGGCTTGTTTGCCGCCTCTTGCATAGCTCTTAGTCCCGCGTCGCCTTCGTCCGCGCCGATCTGGCCGTTTTGCATATCTTTGGCGATTTGGCGGTAGATTTCGATGCTTTCTAGCGCAAATTTCGTATCGATTTTTTCCATCGCGTAGCCGACGTGGATGAGCACGTATTCGCCGACGGCCACGGGCTCGGCGATGAGATCAAGGCTTACGCGGCGACTCACGCCTAGCGTCTCTACGGTAGCGACGTTATCTTCGTCGATCGCGACCACTTTTGACGGGATTGAGAGGCACATTATCTAAGCTCTTTTTTAAATTTTAAGAAATTTAGCCACTTCTCCATGCCCTCGCCCGTTTTTGCGTCAAGCTCGGCGACATCGACCTTCGGATTTAGTTTGCGAGCCTCTTTGACGACCTTTTTCACGTCAAATTCAAAATGCGGCAACAGCGAAGTTTTAGTTATCACGATGAGATCGGCGGCGCGAAACATCACGGGGTATTTAGCTACCTTATCGTCGCCTTCGGGCACCGATAGCAGCACGACGTTAAAGTGCGAGCCGACGTCGTAGCTAGCCGGACATACGAGGTTGCCGACGTTTTCAACGAAAACTATATCAAGGCCCTCTAGAGGCAGATGATGAAGTCCCTCGTGCACCATAAATGCATCCAGGTGACATGCCTGTCCGGTCGTGATTTGGTGGGCTTTGCCGCCTGCTTTTGTTATACGGTCGGCGTCTTGGTTGGTTTCTAGATCGCCCTCGACGACGCCGATTTTAAATTTACCGCTTTTTATCGTAGCTTCTAGTAGCGTTGTCTTGCCGCTGCCGGGACTACTCATGAGATTTACGCATAAAATCCCGTGCTCGTCCAAGTGAGCGCGGTTGTGCGCAGCCTCTTCGTCGTTTTGGGATAAAATTTTCGTTATCACTTCGACGGTTTTGCTGTCGTTTAGCGCCGGGTGCGCGTGGCCGTGACTATGCTCGTGAGCCGCGCTGTGTCCGTGCTCGGCGCCGTGATCGTGAGCGTGCGAGTGAGTCGTGCCGTCAGCGTGAGTGTGGGCGTGATCGTGCCCGCCCAGAGAGCATCCGCAATCTTTACACATTTTGTTTCTCCTTAGCGATTTTTTGGGGTTATTATACTCTTAGATGTTAAAATCCCGCTTTAGTTTCATACCTTGCGGATATTATTTCGTTGCGTTTTGTTTATATTTTGAGATTTTTATGATAGCGGCGAGGGGTTAAAATTTGACTCAAATTTGAGTCGCGCTAAATTTTACGGCTCGGGCTAAATTTGAGTTCGGGTAAGTCTAGTCAAATTTAGCCCTCCGGCCGCCCGTAAATTTAACGCTTGCTAGATTCTCCGGCTTTTGGTTTTTCTACTACGATATCCTTGATACGAGCTTTGCCGTTATCCATCACGCTGATGACGGCCGTGGCGTTAAACTCCATCATATCTCGCTCCATTTGCTTCGCTTTTTTAGGCGGCATAAAAAAGGCTTCGATGCCGAAATTTGCGGTATTATAATCAACCCTGCCCGCTAAAAACGTCCCGCTGTTAGGTCGCTCGAAGCTATATCTATCAAATTTATATCTGCCGGCTTTGTCCTGCTTTAAGATAGCGTAAATTTTTGTGCCGTGCAGCTGCTGCCTTTTGCTTAAATTCGAGTCTCTTTTATCCAGCTCGTAAATGCTCGCAAACCCGTAACTAAGGTGCACGTAGTCGCCGCGAAACATATCGCGCGGATCGTAAACGGTAGTTCGTATCAGTATCTCTTTACCAAAATATATCGGCGCGTACGCATACGCAAGCATCGCTATCACGGCTAAAATTTGAAATACCGCGGCGGCAAAAATCAGCTTTAGTTTCATCTCGCGCTCCTTTTTTTAGAGATCCTAGACACCCCGAGCACTACGAGCGCAAATACCAAAAACAGCGCGCTGGCACTGACATAATCGCCGACTAGATCGACATATCGCACAAACGCCACCCAAAAGATGAGCGCAATGCCGAATTTCATGTTATTTTGCTTGATAAGAGCGACCGCGACGCAAACGCCGATAAGCGAAAACACGCCCTCCTCGTAGCCCGCAAACGCGTCTAAGATAAACGGTAGCGCGACCAAAAGCGCTCCGACTATTGCGGCGGCGTACTTTTTAAAGTAAAACACAAGCCCCAAAGAGGCCGCGCAAAAAGCCATAAACAACGCTCCAAACACGCTTTTTAAAAATGTAACGCCGTTCAAAACATTCTCATAGCTCTGCGTGCCGTAAGACCACGGACGAGAAAAATGCAAGTCCTCGTAAAGCGACATATCAAAGCACAAGATGCCGGCGCCGCAGACGATGCCGATGTTTTTAAGGTAAAACGCGAGTTCAAATTTACCCGCCCTCTCAAGTAAAAACGAAGCGCAAACGGCGAGCAAGCAGTAGCTAAGCGCAAAAAAATGAACGCCGTAAAGCGCATCGTCCACGCGCAAATCAGCTAGAAAATACCTCTCGTAAAGCACGAAAGAGACGATATAAGCAAACACGCTCGTAAAAAGCGCGCCTGTCAGCAACCTCGAGTCGTCGCGCCAAAGCACCGCCGCGCAAGCTACAATAAATAACAAAAATCCGTGCGAAACGCCGCTAAACTCAAACTCCATCAAAAACCAAATAAGCCCCAAAACAAGAGCTTGCAATGCGATGATGGACTTACGCGTCGCAAGCGCTAGCGCCAAAGCTCCGACCGCCCATAGCAGCACGCCGTTAGGCATATGTTCGCCTAGATGGTAAATTTGCGCGACTAAAACGATCGCCGCGCCGTAGCAAAAGTTACC
>CAUQOI010000063.1:0-11842 GCA_963519525.1 uncultured Campylobacter sp. | reverse complement strand
TCATAAAATTTCGGATTCATAGTAGGATCACCTTCATCTCCACGTGGTACAAAAATAATAAACCCCTGTCTAGCTCTTGTTAGCAAAACCCTATATGAGTTTTTTAGATATAGCATATTTTCCTCTTTATTTACTTTTTGCCATTTTGTACCTTTAAAATTATAATATTCAAACTTTCCACCATTAAACCTTAAGTTTGCATCCCAACATACTATACTCCAATCAAGCTCAAGCCCCTGTATATCAAACTCCTTAGCAGTCTCCTCAAGATAATACGACGAACGCACATCATCTTTACCATTAAGAAACCAGTCTGGTGCATTAATTTTATTTTGTACCCATACACCGTATTTTCTCAAGCGTTTTGCGCCAGAACTCGCAGTTATGCCATATCGCTGCGTTCCTTTGGCTGCATCTTTTATCCACTTTTTGGCTGCGGCTAAATCTCTTGTAATGTATATAGGGTAATCTTTTTTAACCACTGAATATAGTTGTCTAGCACTTAATATGTCTACATCCAAAATAGCCTTTATCAAAGCAGCAACCTTTTCGCTTCTAAAAGAGCGCAATGATACCGCCAGATGTAAATCCTCTTTTTTATTGTATTTAAGTCCGCTGATCAAATTTTCAAATTTATTACCCTTAGAATACTCGTCATCTGTTATTTTATCTGACAGATAAACTTCCCAGTCAAAATATTTTTCCCTCAAAGAGTCAAACCAACCACCTATCCCGGCAGATTCCCCCTTATTTATCTCTTGCCCTCCACCTATAAGACAAACTATCACAGCCCAGCCAACATGTCGATTTAAAATACTGATTAAAAAGTCCGGCTCAGACATATTAAAATTTGCCTTACCTTTTTTTACTTTCATAAAATTTGACAAATTTGGCTCATCCCAAGCTCGTTGTGCTTCGTCAAATATAACAACTCTCTCAACAGGCGGCTCATCTGTCGATATAGCGTCATCTCTAAAATGATGGATTATTTGTATAAAATCTTTTACTTTTCTTTTAGCATCTACTTTAGAAGTATCGTTTGCTAAAGCACCATCACGCGTTAGCGCCTCTTGCAAAACATCAACCAGCGGTCCGTTTCCAGACAAAAAAACAGCATGTTCATTCTCATCTACCCCCTGCCTTTCTACTGCTATATTTAGCCCAGCCAGAGTCTTTCCAGCTCCTGGAACACCAGTTATAAAACAAATAGATTTTTTGTTATTTTTCTTACTGTATTCGATTATATCACTAACGCTTTTCATCGTTTTGCTTAAATTTATAGCACTAGCATCATTTCTAGAGATATCCTTGACATTATGTTTACTATATAAAATACGAGCGGCTTCTATTATAGTTGGGGTTGGCATATATTCTGAGTCTATCCAAATTTGAGGATCAAATGAGTATCTATTATATTTTTCGCAAACCAGCGATATATATTTACCTATATTATGTTGATTACATAAAATAACATCTAAAATATTTGACTTTGCTTCAGATATTTCTTTAAATTTTTCATTTGCCTCAGTACAAATAAGCATAGGAACCAATAGTCTATTATGACTTTGCTTGTGAAAACAACTAAGATCAAGTGCATAATCCATAGCCTGATCAATCCCGTGTCGAGGATACTCGTTCGCTCCGACTTTAAATTCCAAAAGAAAAATAATTCCTTTATAAATTAAGACATTGTCGATTCTACTCCCTATTCTCGGTATTGTATACTCAAACAATACGTGTCCATTTTCAAACGGCGCAAGCTCTCTTTTTAAAATCTCAATTTCACTTTCCCATGCATTTTTCTGTAATTTTTTGGCCTCAGATTGATCATTTCGTGCTAGCTTACCACAAATAGAATCCTGATCTTCATTTACAAAACTGCTCACGCTACTAGAATAATAATATCTTTTCATGAAAATATCTCAGTTGTTTAGATTTAGAATTGAAAGTTTTAGAAGCGGCATCACCGCTTCTAGCGTTTATAGGCTTATCTCTTTTATATCAGCGATTTTGAGAAATTCCGCGTAAATTTGCCCTACGAGCGCAAGGCGGTTTTTACGCACGAGCTCATCCTCGGCGTTTATCATTACGTTGTCGAAAAACTCGTCTATCGCGGCTTTTAGACCGAAAAGATTTTTTAGGCGTTCGCTGTATGAGCCGCCGGCTTTTACCGCAGTCTTAAAGGCGTCGTTTAGCTTTCTCTCGCTCTCGTTTTCAAATTTCGACTCATCTACCGCGCCGAAATTTTCGTCCTTGATGATATTTGCCAGACGCTTAAACGTGCTGAAATTTTGCCTAAAGTCCTCCGCCGCGCAGATCGCGCCTAGAGCCTCTATCGCCTCACACTGCGCGAGTACGTCGCCTTTTTTGCTAGCTAGGCAGGCCTTTACGACAGACGGGTTCACGTCAAAGAAGGTATAAAGCCTATCAAATATAAATACTATCAGCGCCTCGACGTCAAATTTCGCATATCCCTCCGCCGTCTCGCGCAAAAATGCCGTGATATCAAGGTTTAGATTTTCATTTTGGATGATCTTGATGACGCCGTTAGCCGCGCGGCGCAGCGCATACGGGTCTTTGTTGCCGCTTGGGATCTTACCCGCGCTAAAGAGCCCGATTAACGTCTCGAGCTTGATTGCGAGCGCGACGACGGAGCTAAATATAGTGCTAGGTAGCGCGCTAGCCTCGCCGCTTGGCAGATACTGCTCCTTGATCGCGGTTACGACGTTTTCGTTTTCGCCCTTCGCCGCCGCGTAGTAGCCGCCCATCACGCCCTGAAGCTCGGTAAACTCATACACCATCTGCGTGGTTAGATCAGCCTTGCTCAGCATCACGGCGCGCTCTAGTAGCGCCTCATAGCCCTCTCCCGCGCACGCTTTTAGACGATCGGCGCAGATTTTAGCCAGCCGTTTTGCGACGCCCAGCTCGCGCACGCTCTTATCAAATGTGCTGCCAAGCTCTTTTAGATAGGTTATATTTTTTAACTTTTCCGGACCAAACTCATGCGCCAGGTCGCTACGCCAGAAAAACATCGCGTCGCTAAGTCTCGCGCGCAGTACTTTTTCATTACCCTTTACGATGAGCGCGGGCTCTGGCGAGATAGCGTTACTAACGACTACAAAGCGATTAGCGAGCTTGCCGCCCTCAAAAACCGGGAAATACCTCTGATTTTCCTTCATCGAGGTGATGATGACCTCGCTAGGCACCTCCAAAAACTCTCGCTCAAAGCCCCCAAGCAGCGCGGTCGGATGCTCGGTGATCGCTACGACCTCGTCTAGCAGCGCCTCGTCCACCTCGACCGTTACGCCGTTTTTGGCTTCGATTTGCTTAAACTCGCTCAAAATTTTCTCTCTGCGCACGTTTTGATCGAGGATTACGCCGATTTTAGGCATAGCGGCGAAATAATCTTTCGCGTTTTTTACGGTAAATTTATTGTAGCCGACACTTCTGTGCATAAAAATCGTATCGCCGCTTTCTACATCAAATTTATTAAATTTAACGATCTCATCTCCTAGCAGGCACAAAAACGAGCGAATCGGACGGATAAACTCAAATTTACCCTCGCCCCAGCGCATAGATTTGCCGAAATTTAAGCCGAGCAAAAACTTCTCTATCATATCGCCGAGAAGCTCAGAGCTAGGCTTGCCCGCGACTGGCTTTTTGTAGTAGAGCACCTCTTTGCCGCCGACGGTTTCAAATTTGAGCTCAGACTCCTCGATGCCGCATTTTTTAGCAAAGCTTAGCGCGGCCGGCGTCCAGGCACCGTCTTTTTGCGCGACTTGTCTAGGCGCACCGATAAACTCGCTAAATCCATCCTCCTGACGCACCGCAAATTTCGGGTGGTAAAACGCTATCCTGCGCGGCGTGTAGTAAAACTCGCACTCGCTATCCAGGCCGTTTTGCGCTAGCGTCTCGCGCCACTTCGCCGCGACGTTGCCGCACTCTTTTAAAAACGGGATCGCCGGCAGCTCCTCGACGCCGATCTCCACGATCAGTTCTTTTGTTTCGCTCATTTTTTATCCTTTTTTAAATTTTGTCTTTTTTTGCTTCTCTCAAGCGTCTGCGTGACGAATCCGCGCATCAAAAATATCACGAAAAGCACGAATGCGCCCAGCACCAACGCGTCAATTATTCTCATTTTCTATCCAAATTTGAGGTTCATTTTTATAATTCACGACGCGAACGGACGTAAAAACCGCCTCTTTTTCGTTGCGCGGTTTACCCTTAGCGCCGTAAATTTTGATATCTCCGTACGGCGTATAGAGCCTGCCGTTTCGCACTTCGCCGCCGATACGACCAAATACGTCGCCTGCGCGCGCTTGTTTTAGATTTTTAGCTTCCAGCATCTGACCTTGCGGATCTTGCGTTTCGTCGTAAATTTTTACCGCATAATGCGAGCTAATCTCAAGATTTCCCTTAAACTCGTCTAGGCGGTTTACCGCTACGTCCATGACCTGGCCGGGCTTTGCGTCGTTTTTTGGCTCATAAACGTAAATGCCGCGCTTATCTTGCGCCAGCGTAAAACCCTTTTTATCTTTTTGCACGACCGTAGCGCGTTTTAACAAAACGGGCAAATCTGACTTTTTTGTTAGCTCGCCAACCCGCGCCTCGGCGATATTTTGCAGCGTATTTTTAGCGTTTTTATCAAAATTTAGCCTAAAAACCAGTGCGAAATGATCCGAAATTTGCGTCCCGTCTCGCTCAACCTTAAAGCTATTTAAAACGTAGTTTTGGTTAAGTACGTCTTTTGAGAGCAGGACGTGATCGAGCGCGTTTAGGCTCGTGTGCGAGTAGCGCTCGTGCTTTGGCAAAAACGCCCAAAGATTGGCTAAATTTTTACTAGTTTCAAAATCGCCCAACAGCTCTTTATCTCCATATGGCGCGTTAAAATCGCCCAAAACCACGACCCTTTCGGTATCCGCTAAGGCCGATTTTAGAGTGATAAAAGCCGTTTTTCGCTGCTTTAGAGGGTTTTTTCTCGCAGGAAAATGCAAATTTAAAAGGCTAAATTTTTGCCCATCAGCTTCAAAATCAAGCTTTAAAATGTCTCTTGTTTTTACGTTTGGAACGCTAAAGATCTGCGTTTTTTCAGGCTTTATGCGAGACAGCACGGCTAGTCCCACGGGACCGTTTTTACCTTTTGAAAAGGCAAAATATTTATATCCCGCCTCCTTCATCAGCTCTTTTAAAATTTGCTCGTTTTCGATCTCTTGAAGCGCGATGATATCAGCGTTTAGCTCTTTTATCTTTGCGCTTACAGCTTTAAATTTGGCGCTCGCTTTTTTCTCGCCCCACTCTGATTTTCCGACGACGAAATCCTTATACTCGCTGCCGTCGTTTTTTGCGTCAAATAAATTTTGCGCGTTAAACGTAGCGATCTTTAGCTCGGCGCCCGCCGCAAAAACGGCAAAAAACAGAGCCGCAAAAATGAGGGCAAAAAGCCTATTTGCCGCAAATTTCATATCGCGTTTCCAAAGCCCGACTCGGCGAAATTTTGTCTGATAGCCTCATACGCGATGATGCCCGCGCTCGTGGCTAAATTTAAGCTTCTGCCCTGCTCGCCTATCGGGATTTTGATCGCGTTTGCGAAATTTCGCTCCATCAGCTCCATAGGCAGGCCCGTACTTTCGCCGCCAAAAAACAAAAAGTCGCCCTTTTTAAACTCCGCTTCAAAGTAAAATTTATGCGCCTTCGTCGTCGCATAAAAAAATCTATCCTCGAACTGGGCGTTTGCGCGCAAAAACTCGCCCAAACTCTCCCAAATCACGGGATTTAGCCGCACCCAGTAATCAAGACCCGCACGCCTAACGGCCTTTTCGCTGATGTCAAAAACGGTCGGCTTGATTATATGTAGCTTAAGGTTTGCATTTACGCACATGCGGCCGATCGAGCCCGTATTTTGGGGGATTTGAGGATGAACGAGGACGATATTAAACATTAAAAAGCCGCCTTAGCCCGCATTTTAAAAGACGCAAAAGAGCTTGCAGGACCGCATAAATTTGAGCTTTTTGCAAGGCTTGTAAATTTTATTAAGTAGTATTTAAAAATATCGCCGCAAACGTATCTCGACGACTCTTTTTTATTTTGAAAATTTATAATTGAGATTTTTTCCACTTTTCGCCTCTTTAAAATAGGGCTTGATTTTAGCCAATTTGCGCTTTTAACTAGGTTAATTTTTAAGCGCGGCTTGACTTTTCGTTTAAAAATTTTTCTATCGCCAAGTCCTGCCTGCGCCTTATCTCAGCGCCGATTTCAGCGCCTTTAAAGCCTTGTTTTAAAATCCCCGTAGTGTCGATAGCAGGTTCAAATTTAGCCTCATAAACGCCTAAATTTTTAGCTCTTTTTATGAGGCTGGGCGAGTTTAACCCGAGCCAGCTTTTTAGCGGTTTATGTAGCGCGATTTTAAGCAGTTCGACGTCGCTTGGACGCCGCGCAAAAAACGGCTCTTTAACGCAGGCTTCAAAGCTTTTTGGCAGTCCTAAATCGTAAAAATTTTTAACGCCGAAATAGCCGTTTAAAAGATATAAAAACTCGCGCTCGTCTTTTTTGCCGTTTTGTTTGGGTAGAAATTTAACCGCGCTTTTTAGCTTTACGTCAAATTTTTCCGCCTCGGCGCTGCTCAAATTTAGCCCGAAAATTTTACCCAAAAGACCGAGTTTATAAAGATATAAAAAGCCGACCTCTTGAAATTTAGCGCCAAAAAGCTTCATCAGCTCGCCATTTATGCGCTCTCGGCTAAGATCGCTGATACTTAGGCGTTTCATCAGCCGCAAACTATCGCGCGCGATACTGAAATTTAGCCGTGCGCTAAACTGCACCGCCCGCAGTACGCGTAGGCTATCTTCGGGGAATTTTTCATCGTCGATATGGCGCAAGATACCGCGTTTTAGGTCGCGCTCTCCGCCGTAAAAGTCCAAAAACGAGCCGTCGAAGATATTTATCATCATCGCGTTTACGGTAAAGTCTCGGCGCAAAGACGCCGCGCGCTCGTCATCGGCGTAAGCGACCTCAAACGCTTTGTGTCCCTCGCCCGTTTTGTTTTCGGTTCGCGGCAAAGAAAGATCGAAATTTTTAAATTTATAAACGAAGTAGTTTTTGCCCACGCCGCAAGCGCCGATTTGCGCCATCAGCGCGTCAAATTTAGCCGGGTCGATACCGTAAATTTCAACGTCAAAGTCGGAGATTTTTTTACCCAGCATCGCGTCGCGAACGCAGCCGCCGACGATATACGCGCGTTTGGTGTGGGGCGCTAGAAAATCTCGCAACCATTTTAGATTTTTATTTTTGCAAATTTTCGAGCCGATTTTCGACATTTGCCAGCACGAATTCTAAAAATTTAAGCGTGAGCGAGAGTCTGTCTTTTAGATTTTCCTCGCCGGTCGCGTTTAGCCCTTCAAAAAGCACCAAAATGCGCTCTTTTAGGTTTTTTAAAAATATCTCCTCGCCCGTAAAATTCACAACCTCGACCTCAAAGGCTTTTTGCGGCGCGGCGCTCAGGGCGGACTCCTGGACGGCGTCAAATTCCGCCGCCGTTTTTTGCGAGCTTGCCGCGCTACCCAAAGCCGCCTCAAACTCGTTAGCCTCGTCCGCTACGCTTATCTCGCCTACCAAATTTGCAAGCCCGGCGGCATTGGTTAAATTTACGTCGCCGCTTGACGCGGGAGCGCCCCCCAAATTTGACCCGTTTTCAGTCTCGAGAGCGTCTAAGTTTTCCTGCGCGGCGCTCATTTGCTTTAGCTCCATCGCCACCTCGTCTATCGCCATTTTCGCTATTTCTTCTAGTTTCATAGTTTTATCAGCCACCTTTTAAATTCGGTTATTTCTTCGTCCGTTTTCATCTTGATGAAAAAATCCTTCATCTGCTCGTTTACGCCCGTTTTTTTCCTGCTAAGGCCGCTTAGGCGCCTTATCGCGGCGATCGCGGCGGCGTTTGTCGGCTCGCGCTTTAGGATGTTTTTATAAACTATCAGCGCGTCGTCTTTTAGCCCTTGAGCCTCGTAGATTAGGGCTTCCGTGATAGTATTTTTCATTTTTTTATTAGCGAGGCGATGATGCCGCCCATTTCGCTCGTAGAGCAAATTTCTTTAGCGCCGAATTCCGCTATATCCTTCGTCCTATATCCTTGTGCGAGAGCTGCTTTTACGGCATTTTCGATCGCTTTTGCAGCCTCGTTTTCGCCGAATGAATACCTAAGCATCATCGCAGCACTCAGTATCGTAGCGACCGGGTTTGCTATGCCCTGCCCCGCGATATCGGGCGCGCTGCCGTGGATAGGCTCGTAGATACCTACCTTGCCCCCGATGCTGGCGCTTGGCAATAGTCCTATCGAGCCGCACACCATACTAGCCTCGTCGCTTAGGATATCGCCGAAGAGATTTTCCGTCAAAATCACGTCGAATTTACTAGGCGCGCGCACCAGCTGCATCGCCGCGTTATCGACGTACATAAACTCCAAATTTACCTCCGGATAGCTCTTTGCGACCTCGCTCGTGACCTCGCGCCACAGCTGACTGGTCTCTAGGACGTTTGCCTTATCGACCATGCAGACGCGTTTTTTGCGCTTCATCGCGGTTTCGAACCCGACCTTTGCGATGCGCTCGATCTCTTCGCTCGTGTAGGTCATCGTGTTGTAGGCGCTGTTTTCTTTTTTCTCGCGCGGCTGACCGAAGTATATCCCGCCCGTTAGTTCGCGAACCACGATAAAATCGACGCCCTGAAGGACGGATGGCTTTAGCGTGCTAGCATCCACCAGCTCGTCAAATATCATCGCCGGGCGCAAATTCGCATACGCGCCAAGCTCTTTTCGCAGCTTCAAAAGCCCGCTTTCAGGGCGCAGATGACGCGGTAAGCCGTCCCATTTAGGCCCGCCTATAGCTCCGAAAAGCACTGCGTCCGAGTTTAGCGCGCCGTTTAGCGTCTCGCTAGGCAAAGGCTCGCCAAACACGTCGATCGCGGCGCCGCCCATCAGGTAAAAGTTGTAGCTAAGCTCAAAACCGAACTCCGCGCTAGCCGCATCCAGCGCCTTTATCGCCTCATCCACTATCTCAGGGCCGATGCCGTCGCCCTTTATCACCGCTACGTTATAAATTTTAGCCATCTTATATCCTTGTTTTGGCGTATTCTATGAGGCCGCCGCTTTTTAAAAGCTCTTGCATAAACGGCGGTATCGGGCTAAATTTATACTCTTTGCCGCTCGTTAAATTTACGACCGCGCCGTTATCCACGTCGATTTTTAGCTCATCGCCCGCGTTTATCTCGCCCGTTTCTTTGATTTCTAGTATCAAAAGCCCAGTGTTAAAGCTGTTTCTATAAAAAATCCTAGCAAAGCTCTTAGCTATCACGGCTCCTATGCCTGCGGCCTTAAGCGCCAAAGGAGCGTGCTCGCGCGAGCTGCCGCAGCCGAAATTTTCGCCCGCTACGATAACGTCGCCGACGGAGATTTTTTTGCTAAATTCAGGATCGGCGTCCTCCATGATGTGAGTGGCTAAGATTTTCTCGTCCGAGGTGTTGAGATAGCGCGCGGCTATGATGATGTCGGTGTCGATATTGTCGCCAAATTTCCAGACTTTTGCTTGTTTCATGATTCGCCTTAAGATTAAATTTGGGCGATTTTATCCAAAAGAAGCTAAATAAACAATCAAAGCGCGACAGCTAGCGGTCGGTGCGGGTAAATTTGAGGTTAAATTTAAACGATTCAGCTCACGGGTCAAATTTTAAATTTAACATAAAAATAAGCGCGCCGAGGCGGAAATTTAACAAGCTGCATAAATTTGAGCGCTCAGAAAAGGCAAGCTTTAGAGCGGCGGGGTCGCGGTTAAATTTGATCAAAAAACGGACGAGATATCGCCGAGATACTCGTCCGGGGATTTTTACTTTTATAAATCGTTACGTTTGGTTAAAACAAAACCACCGCTGCCGTTAGACAGCCCCAAAGCACGGCTCCGATAGCCATAGTTACGTGAGTTACTGCAGAATCTTTCATCTTTTTCTCCTTTATTTTTGGAGAATTATAATGACCTTTTGTGTCCTCAATGTGTCCTTTGTATGACTTTTTAAAATTTGGCTTTAAATTTACGCTTATTTCGTCAAATTTACGGCAAATTCGGTTTCGTCATTCGCATCAAATTTAAAATTCCGTCAAATTTCGCGCCCGCAAGTAAAAATTTCCGCGCGATCAACCCCCCCCTGCTAGCTGCATTCGCCCGCCACAGGAGCGCAAATTTAATCAAATTTAGCTGCGGTTTTCTCAAATTTTACGCGCATTTGGGATCATTACGCTCACGGTCGTACCGCGTCCAGGCTCGCTTTCATAGCTTATCTCCCCGCCTAAAAGATGAACGATACGGCGCACGATAGATAGCCCTAGACCACTGCCTTTGCCCTTGTGCGACTCCTCGCATTGATAAAATTTATCGTAGATTTTTTCTAGCTTTTTAGCCTCTATGCCCGCTCCCTCGTCGCTAATGCGCACGATGAGCCAGCCGCCTTCCTCACGGCAGCTCACGCCGATATCGGCGGCTGAGTATTTCAGCGCGTTATCCATCAAATTTACCCAAATTTGCGCTAGCATCGAGGCGTTGCTGCGTACGCTTACGGCGGCTAGATCTAGATCAAACTCCCGCCCGTCGTACTTTTGCATTAGCATCGCGGCGGCCTTTCGCAACTGCTCGTCTACGCGCACGTTTTCGTCCAAATTTACGCCCGCCTGGCTATCTAGACGCGAGAGCAGCAGCATATCCTCGCACAGCCTGCTTAGCGCGCCCGCCTGCTCTTTTATGAGGTCTAGATACTCGTTTCTGCGCGCTTTGTTAGTCTCGTCCTGAGCGATCTCGCAGTAGCCGCTGATGACGCTTAGAGGCGTTTTTAGCTCGTGCGAGACGTTTGAGACGAAGTCCTTTTGCATGTAGTCCATTTTTTCCAGTGCCGCCGCGGTCAAATTTATATTTGCCGCCAGCTCGTCTAGCTCGTGCAGATACTCACTGTCTGCGCCGCGCTTGCAGTTTTTACGCGCGACCCTAACGGCGAAGTCGCCTCTAGCGATCTTTCCGGCTGCTTGCTTAAAGCTCTCGACGTATCTTAAAAAATACGCCGATACCGCATAAAATATCGCTCCGCCCGCGCCCATCACGATCACGCAAAAGCTGATAATGCCCCAAAACATCCCCAGCTTCATCTCAAATATCCGCTCGTAAGCCAGTATCGCCGCCGAAGCCGCGACGCAAAGCACGCAAAAGACGAAGATAAACATCGCCGCCGTGTATGTTTTTAGACTGATTAGGTATTTTTTCTTATTTTGCGTAGTATTCATATTTTATTTCCGTTTTTTTATATAGACCGATCTCTTTTATGTCGCCGTTTTCGTAGTATTTGTCCGCGGGCTTAAATTTGACCGAGGTTTTACGCGTCAAATTTCCACGCTCGTCCCTGATTATGTCTTTAAACTGCAAAATTTGCCAGATTTTTGCCTCGGAGCCGAAGTAATTTACCGACGTATACTCCATCTCGTCGCCGTTTGCGGCGTAGTAATAAACCCATTTCGAGCCCGGAGCTTGCGTGATTTTTTCGTATTCGCCGTTTGGCTTGCGCTCAAAGCTTATCTCTATGCCGTGCCGCGGCTCCATATTATTTTCTATCCGAGCTAAAACGCCATTTTCGTCGTAGACGTAGCTATCGTCCGTCACTAGCGTCCTGCCGGAATACACAGCCCGAGCGATCATTTTGCCGTCCTTGCCGTAGGTAGTTTTCTCCGTGCAGGGGTAAAATTTATCCTCCACATGCTGCTCTTTAGCCGTTGCGACTAAATTTTCGCCGTCAAATTCGTATTCGTAGAGATAAACGGCGC
>CAUQOI010000062.1:0-12336 GCA_963519525.1 uncultured Campylobacter sp. | reverse complement strand
GGGTGGGCGCGGGCTTGGGAGCGTCGGGCGCTCCCCTCCTAACTTACCACCCCCCCCCTCCCCCAAAGAACAGAAAAAAAGGGGGAGCTCCGTTGCTTCGACTTTGCCTCGCCTTGTGCTTGCACTCTCTTTGAGAGCTGCTAGCAGAGCGTAATTCAAGCCCCTTCCCCCTTAACTAAGAAAATAAAAATTTGACACAAGCAGCATCAAATCAAATTTAGTGTCATTAAGGTGCGGGTCTCGGTGAGCTAAATTTTAAAATTTAGACAACTTTACCTCAGTTAAATTTAGAAGCCCTGTATCGTTATAATCCAATAGATAGCAAATACGCACTCGCAAAACAAAAATCTAAAATTTGGAACGTCTTTTGCTTAAGTGATCTCAAAATTTTACTTTTCAAAAAGGATAAAGCTATGATGAGATCACTTTGGTCGGGCGTTACCGGACTGCAAGCCCACCAGATCGCTATGGACGTTGAGGGCAACAACATCGCCAACGTCAACACAGTCGGATTTAAATACAGCCGCGCAAATTTCGACGACCTTATCTACCAAACTTCACGTATCGCTACCGGCCCGCAAAGTCGCCACGGCGGCGTAAATAGCATGCAAGTTGGTCTTGGCACGCAGATAAACTCGACGACTAAAATTTTTAAGCAAGGATCATTGCAAACTACCGACAAACAAACCGATATCGCGCTTCAAGGCGACGGATTTTTTATGGTTAGCCCGGACGGCGGCAAAACTACCTACTACACAAGAAACGGCGACTTTTCAAGAGATAGCGTAGGAAATTTCGTCGATAACGGCGGAAACATCGTACAAGGCTGGATGAGAGACGAAGAAACCGGCGAGATAGATCCAACTAGACCTATCAGCGATATAAATATCCCTGCAGGTCTAACCGTCCCGGCTCGCGCCACGACAAATATTACGTTAAAAGGAAATTTAGACAGCGGTAACGACGTAGGCGCTAAAAAAATCCCTATCTACCAACTCGACCAATACCACAACTGGGCCGATACGGGCAAAGACGGTATCAAAGTAGACGCCGAAAAGCACGAGGAAAATAACGTCGGCGAAAATAGATTTTACGTGAATAAAAACGGCGAGCAAAAGATGACGGAGCGCGGCGCAGATCTTGGAGTGCTATTTAACAACAACGGCGACGCGTATAATCTCCGCACCGGTCAAGGTATCTGGGCTAGCTACGCAGATGCCAAAACCAAGGCTCTAAACGTAGGCGCTCAGCCGGACGGAAGATTTGGCGCGACAAAGCAACTTGATATCACGCTAAACGGCGAAAAAATAGTCGCTAGCGTAACTAGCGTCAGCGAACTAGCATCGGCTATAAACGAAAAATATACTAAAACCGGCGTAGAAGCAAGCGTTATAAACGGTAATCAGCTCGTTTTAACGAATAGAAATAATTTAGGCACGACCGTCAACACTAAAAATATAAAGATGACCGTAAACGGCGCAAATAACATAGGAAACGACTTCGTAACGACTAATATCATCACGGCGTATCAATATACCTACAACAAAACGCAAGTCAATGCCACTCATACCTATAACGACTCTATGGCTAGAGAGGTAACGACTACCGAAGACCTGCGCGAAGCTATGCAAAGAGACGCGAGACTCTGGACGAACTACACCGGAACAGTCGTAGGAAATGCCGGAACGCCTCCTAACATAACTCCTAATCAAGGAACTTTTACGGGTGCTTTAAACGATAACAAAAACGATGGCGTAGAGGTAACCGTAAACGAACACGGACAGTTTCAGATCAAAAATCCATCCGGCGACGCATTTAACTCTGACGACGGCGACGATACAGACGATACTACCGGCAATGCAGGCACAGCCAACACAAACACCGATCCCAACGACCACAATATGAATTTAACAATCACGGGTCTTAGTAATGCGGCAAACAACATAACCGAAAACGTCAAATTTACAGCGTCTATGGCGCCGCTTTCAGGCTCTATCAGCCCGGGAAACGCCGCAAGGGTAACAGATAGCCTAAACATGGCCGCTCACAGCTCTAGTACCGATCTTTTCGATAGCTTGGGCACGAAACACAATATCAAAATGGACTTCGTAAAACGCGGCTACACGCCAAACGGCGGAACCGAGTGGACGATGGTTATCCAAGTAGCCGAGCCAAACCGTATCAATCAAAACGGCGAGCCTGCAAACGTGATAACGGGCTACGTGAGATTTAACCCGGACGGCTCACTAGCGACATATAGCCCTGCTAGCATAACCTTCGGCGCGCAAAACGGCTCAGCCGACGGCCAACACATCGAGCTAAAACTAGGAACTACGGCTCAGATGGACGGTCTAGCCAGTACTGATAACGACTCAAGCACCGCCGACATCAGCCAGGACGGCTACGCTAGCGGCGAGCTAAACGGCATCAGGATAGATCAAAGCGGAACGCTAGTGGGCTCGTTTACCAACGGCCGAAGCCTAGGACTAGCGCAAGTGGGCGTAGCTAAATTTGCCAACAACGAGGGATTGGCTAGCGAGGGCGGAAATTTATTTTCCCGCACGGCAAACTCCGGCGACCCGATCATCGGCGCGGCTCAGACGGCTGGACGCGGTAAGATCTCAGCCTCGAGCCTTGAGATGAGTAACGTCGATCTATCTCGCTCGCTAACTCAGCTCATCGTCGTACAGCGCGGCTTCCAAGCCAACTCAAAGACGATAACTACTAGCGACGAAATGCTAAACACGCTACTTCAATTAAAATAATTTATTTCTTCGGGCTTTAGTTTCGTCTAAAGCCCTTTTTATTGATTTTTAGCTAAATTTACCGCTAAATTTAACTAAAAGAGTCAAAAATGCAAGTAACGCTTCTAAATTACACTCCGCTAAACATCTGCTCGCACGCGATCCGTACGTGTTGGCAAAGCTTCGAAAAAGGCGATAACGGCGGCGAAAAAGACGTCGAGCTCATCGAGCGCGTCGGCAATAAATTTAAACACGCCAGCACGCTTGAACACCTCTCATACAACTTCTACATCCAAGGCATCTCGCGCGCCCTGCTGCAAGAGCTAGCCCGTCACCGCGTGGCGAGCCTCAGCGTCAAATCAACGCGCTACACGCTAAAAGAGCTAAAAAAGGAGCTCAAATTTGAGCTTGGCAACTTTGAGCGAGCGGCGAGATTTATAGTATTAACGGGCGACGAAACGGTCGATAACGCAAGCATCAAAGCGCTAGAAAATTTGCGCGAAATCCTCGCAAACACGACAAAAAGCCTCGATATCGTCAAATACTGCCTACCCGAGTGCTACAAAACCGAGCTCACGTGGAGCGTAAACGCGCGCAGTTTACAAAATTTCCTATCGCTTCGTAGCTCAAAATCAGCGCTTTGGGAGATTAGAAACCTATCGCTAAAGCTTTACGAGTCACTGCCTCAGGAGCATAAATTTATCTTTGAGGATCACGTAAATCAAGAATAATAGAGCGCTTTGCGCTACCTACAAGCTGCAAGCAAATGCCGCGCGTAAATTTTACGTATTTTTGAAAATTTAAGGCAAAATCAGGAGTGATAAAATGGGGCTATTTGACATTTTTAAAAAGGATAAATTTGACGTCGATGTGCGCTCAGACGGCGTTTTTATCGGCGGCATAAACTGTGAGTTTGATCTAGCTAAATTTAACGAAGCCTTGGGGCAGCCGCGCGTGATCGATGACGGAGAGGGCAAAAGCCGCTATTTTTGGGATGAGGCGGGGATTTTCGCCTTCGTGCGCGCAGACGAGCTCGCAGAACCGAGGCTTTCCGAGATAGTTTTTATGCTTGAGGTCGCAAAGGGCGTGCAGCACGAGGTTCCGCACAAGCTATACGGCGGCGCGTTCACGCTTGAGGGCAGGCCGCCTCTTGAGGCCGTGCCTGAGCAGGAGCTGCGCGGCGCATATATATTTTTGGAGCTTAGCCTGGGCAAATTTGAAGTTTCGCTAGCTCTCGCGGAGGCCGTGCAGGAGCGCATAGGCGCGATGGACTTCGCCGAGCGCTTCGCTAAGCGCGACACCGACGAGATCGCAGACATCGTGCGAGCTGCGAAAATGCCGATAGGGCGCGTCTGCATCAATCAAAAAGAGAAAAAGGTAAAGCGCAGGCCGAGCGATAAATTTAAGCTTCCGCGCGCGGCCGGCGAGACGCTCCTGTTTAAAAACTTCAATTTTAAAATCGCCGTGATGAACGAGCTGATGTATGAAAAAGCACTGCTGAAGCCCAAATTTGACGTGTTTGAATACTGCGAGGAGCGCGGCATCGATCCGTACGCGGATTTTGGCGCCCTGCCGCAAGCCAAAAAGTGGTTTAAGGGCTATCCGGTCCCCGCAAATTTGGCGGAACAGGTGAGCGAGCTCTATCTTGACGGAGGAAACAAAATTTACCTGCAAATCGCGCCTGATTGGGACGGCGAGGACGAGCTTTTCGACATTAAAAACATTGACGCCGCCGAGCTTGCGCCCTTTATTAATCTTAAAAAAATCGAAACGAGCGGCATCGGCATATCCAAAAAGGCGCGAAAAGCATTAGCGGTTGCAGGAATTACGGTAGTTGACTAAGCGCGAAAATAAAATTTAAGCAATCAAATTTTGCGCTAAAAATAGCAAAATTTGAGCTTATTTTAAGCGCAAATTATTCGCATGCGTTAGCGCGATAGCGATGGCATCGGTGATATCAAGCGGCTTGATCTCCTTTGTTATACCGAGAATTTTCTTAACCATAAAGGCCACCTGCTCTTTATCGGCCTTGGCTTTGCCGGTGACGGTTTTTTTGACCTGAAGCGGCGTATACTCGGCAAAATCGCCGTGAAGCTGCAAAATTTTAAGACTGAGCGCCCCTCGAAACTGCGCGAGCTTTAAAACCGTTTTTGGATTATACGCAAAAAATATGTCCTCGATCGCCACTTCGTCAAATTTATGATTTTTAAAAATCAGGTCAAGTCCCTCGCAAAGTTCGGTGATTTGATACTGCAAAGAATTCGGTTTTATTTTGATTAGTCCCGCCTCGATCAAAATAGTTTTCACGAGTGTCTTTTCGACGATCGCATAGCCGCAATTTCGCGATCCCGGATCGATTCCTAAAATTTTCATCTCGTCCTTTTCAACGGTTTTTCACGCTTTTTTCACGGCGTGAAAAACGAATTTCAACGCCATTTTAACAAATTTAAGATAAAATCTAGCGAATTAATCTTAAAGGCAAAAATTTGGTCGCAAACGAGGTTTTGGAGCTACTTTCCAAAGAAATTTTACCGTCGGAATTTGAATGCTACATCAAGCAGCTTAAATTTAACGAAAAAAGCTCAAATTCGACGAACGTCGTATTTAACGCGCCAAACGAGATTATCGCCAAATTTATCCAGACCAAATACGCCTCCAAAATCGCTCATCTTTTTGAAGTAAAAACCGGACAAAAGCCCGTAATCAACGTCCTAGCCGCGACCAAAATGCAAAGCAAACCGGCTAAAAAAGTGGACGTCAAAGAGATAAAAGCGCAAAGCAGCCTGCTAAATCCAAGCTACACTTTTGAAAATTTCGTCGTCGGCGACTCGAATCAATTTGCATTTTTAAGCGCGAAAGCCGTTTCCGAGCAGCTGGGTAAAATTTACAATCCCCTTTTCATCTACGGCCCGACTGGGCTTGGCAAAACGCACCTTTTGCAATCAGTTGGAAATTTTTGCCTAAACGGCGGCAAAATGGTTATTTGCGTAACAAGCGAGCAATTTATAACGGATTTTACCTATAACCTCAACAACCACTCGATGGAGCGATTTCGCGAAAAGT
Organism: uncultured Campylobacter sp.; assembly: GCA_963519525.1. Lineage (GTDB taxonomy): Bacteria > Campylobacterota > Campylobacteria > Campylobacterales > Campylobacteraceae > Campylobacter_A. The sequence goes on along the minus strand of CAUQOI010000062.1, from coordinate 6,529 downwards.
ACCGAAACTGCGACGTTTTACTCATCGACGACGTACAGTTTTTAGGCAAAACGGATAAAATCCAAGAAGAGTTTTTCCATACGTTTAACGAGCTTCACGCTAAAAATGGCCAGATCGTGATGACCTCGGACCGCCAGCCAAAGCTACTAAAAGGCTTTGAAGATAGGCTAAGAACGCGTTTTGAGTGGGGTATCATCGCCGATATCACGCCGCCCGAGCTCGATACTAAAATCGCAATCATCAAGAAAAAGTGCGAATTTGATAAAATTTATCTTGGTACCGACGTCATAAACTACATCGCTACAAACATGGGCGACAACATCCGAGAAATCGAAAGCGCGATAATAAATTTAAACGCTTACGCAAGGCTGATGAGACAGGAAATCACTCTAGAATTTGCTAAAAACATCCTGCGCGATCAGATAAAAGAGAAACGCGAAAATATAAACCTAGAAAATATCGTTGAAATCGTAAGCAAAGAGCTAAACGTAAAACCAAGCGAGATGAAGAGCAAATCGCGCTCGAAAAATATCGTCGAGGCTAGACGCATCGTGATATATCTAGCTAAAAATTTGACACCAAATTCGATGCCGCAGATCGCACAGTTTTTTAACATGAAAGATCACTCCGCCGTAAGCCACAGTATAAAAAAAATAAACGAACTAATCGAAACGAATGAATATTTTAAAGTTCGCGTCGAAGAACTAAAAAATAAAATTTTAACCAAAGAGTAAAAACGTGAATAAAAGTGAAAAAATAAACCGTTTTTTTAACGCCAAAAATGTCCTATTTAAAGCAAATAAAAGCTGTTTTAAACTTTTCACGCCCCCTACTAATGCTACTAAAAGAAATTTAAAAACAAAGGAAAAAAATGAAAGTCGCAATTAACAAAAATGCTTTAGAGAGCATCGTAACAAATACCAATCCTTACTTAGAAAAAAAGGATCTAAGCGCTATAACTTCACATATCTTCATCAGCGCTAAAGACGGTATCCTAAACATCAAAGCAACAGACCACGAGATCGGCCTAGCCTATAAACTCTCAAACGTCAAAATCATGGACGAAGGAAACGCTACCGCAAACGGTAAAAAGCTGCTTGATATTATAAGAAGCCTAAAAGACGAGGAAGTAACGCTAGAGACGCTAAATAACTATCTCTATATAAAACAAAAGAACTCAAAATACAAACTTCCGATGTATAAATTTGAGGATTTTCCAAATTTTCCGGCAATAGAAAATAAAAATAAATTTGAAATCGACGCAGTAATGCTCGGAAGAAGTTTAAAGAAAATTTTCCCGAGCATTGATAATAACAACCCTAAATTTGAGCTAAACGGCGCATTTATCGACATCAAGCAAAACTACATAAATATAGTCGGTACCGATACCAAAAGGCTTAGCGTATTTAGATTTGAAACGCCGACTCAGAGCGAATTTTCGCTAATAATCCCAAAAAAAGCCATTAGCGAGATACAAAAATTATTTTTTGATAAAATTGAAATTTACTACGACGATACGACCCTGATCGCTCAAAGCGCAAATTTCGAGTTTTTCACAAAGCTAATTAACGGCAGATTCCCAGACTACAACAGAGTAATCCCGCAAGAGATAAAACGAAGACTAAGACTAAGCAGAGATAAGATGATAGAAGGCATCAAAACCGTCTCTATCATCTCCGAGAGCACGAAAATTGTATTTGCCCCTCAAACTATAAGCTTTGAAAGTATAGTCGAAGATAACTCGGAAGCTAAAACTACGATAGAATTTGCAACAGGACTAGAGGAAGAGATATACGTCGGCGTGAAAAATAGATACTTGCTTGATTTCTTACAAAGCATCGAAGAGGAACATTTCGAATTTGGATTTAACGACTCGAATTTAGCCTTTACGGTGAGCTCGAATGAGCTAAAAACGGTAATCATGCCGATAAATTTATAAAAATAAAAAGGTAAATAATGCAGCAAAATTACGGCGCGGAAAATATTAAAGTTTTAAAAGGGCTCGAAGCGGTTAGAAAACGCCCCGGCATGTACATCGGCGACACTAACATAAGCGGCCTACATCACATGATCTACGAGGTCGTCGATAACTCCATAGACGAGGCGATGGCGGGTTACTGCGATACGATCGATATCGAGCTAACGCGCGAAGGCTCGGCGATCATCAGCGATAACGGCCGCGGTATACCGGTCGATATGCACCCTACGGAGAAAATTTCAGCCGCAACGGTCGTTTTAACCGTACTTCACGCAGGCGGTAAATTTGATAAAGATACTTATAAGGTCTCAGGCGGTCTGCACGGCGTCGGCGTTAGCGTAGTAAACGCGCTTTCTAAAAAACTGGTCGTAAATATCAAACGCGACGGTAAACTACACAGACAAGAATTTTCAAAAGGTATCCCGCAAAGCGACCTTGAGATTATAAAAACTACGAATAGAACGGGAACTCAGGTAGAGTTTTGGCCGGATGACAGCATTTTTGAGGTTACGGAATTTGACGATGAAATTTTAACCAAACGATTTAGAGAGCTAGCCTATCTAAATCCGAAAATCACGATAAATTTTAAAGATCAAAGAAACGGTAGAAACGAGAGTTTTCACTACGAGGGCGGACTTGAGAGTTTCGTAACCGATTTAAATAAAAACGAAGCCGTAAGTAAAGCCGTATCGTTTAGCGGCGGAGAAGAGGACGTTTTAGTCGATTTTGCGCTGATGTACAACGATACTTATAGCGAAAATTTACTAAGCTTCGTAAATAACATCAAAACCCCTGACGGCGGTACGCACGAGGCGGGATTTCGCGCGGGTCTAACTCGCGTGATAACAAACTATATCGCAGCAAACGCCGCAGCACGCGAAAAAGACACGAAAATCACGGGCGAAGATATCCGCGAAGGTCTAATTGCAGTTATAAGCGTAAAGGTACCGGAACCGCAGTTTGAAGGCCAAACGAAAGGAAAACTAGGCTCAAGCTACGTAAAACCGATCGTTCAAAAGATGGTTTTTGAGGTACTTAGTAAGTATTTTGAAGAAAATCCGATCGAAGCTCGCGCGATAATGGAAAAAGCGCTGATGGCGGCGCGCGGACGCGAAGCTGCCAAAAAAGCTCGCGATCTAACGCGTAAAAAAGAGGGTCTAAGCATAGGAACGCTGCCCGGTAAACTAGCCGACTGTCAGAGTAAAGATCCTACTATCAGCGAGCTTTATCTGGTGGAGGGCGACTCTGCGGGCGGTTCGGCCAAACAAGGACGCGATAGGGTGTTTCAGGCGATTTTGCCGTTAAAAGGTAAAATTTTAAACGTCGAAAAATCGCGTTTAGACAAAATTTTAAAATCAGACGAAATAAAAAATATGATAACTGCGCTAGGCTGCGGTATCGGCGATGAATTTGACGCCGAGAGGCTTCGCTACCACAAAATCATAATCATGACCGATGCCGACGTCGACGGTAGCCACATCCAAACGTTGCTTTTGACGTTTTTCTTTAGATTTTTACATAAAGTCGTGGAAAACGGTCACATCTATCTAGCTCAGCCTCCTCTTTACCGCTATAAAAAGGGCAAAAAAGAGATTTATCTAAAAGACGAAAGAGCGCTGAATGAATTTCTAATCGAAACCGGTATCGAAGGGGTGGAGTTTGAAGGTATAGGAAACGCTGATCTCATAGACTTTTTAAAGATAGTCGCGGCTTACAGAAGCGTGTTAAAAGAACTTGAAAAGCGATTTAGCGTGATTTCCGCGGTTAGATATATGATCGAAAATCCTGATATCGTTTCAAAAAACTACGGCGAAATTTATGAAATTTTGAAAAATTATCTGGAAGCGCAGGGACACAATATCCTAAACTCATACGTCAGCGAAGAAGAAGCTAGAATTTACGTACAAACTGAAAGCGGCCTAGAAGAGCTTTTGGTAAATGAAAATTTATTTACCAATCCACTTTACGAGGAAGCGCTTTATATCAGCCAAAAGATAAAAGAGCGCGGCATCGAGCTAAAAGGCGACGTGATAGACGTGCTAGACGAGATCGAAAAAAATGCCAAAAAAGGCGCCTACATACAGCGCTATAAAGGTCTTGGCGAGATGAATCCCGAGCAGCTGTGGGAGACGACGATGAATCCAGAAAATCGTCGTTTGCTAAAAATAAACATAAACGACGCCATAAGCGCATCGGATACGTTTAATCTCTTCATGGGCGACGAGGTCGAACCGCGAAGAAACTATATACAAGAGCACGCAAAAGACGTGAAACATTTGGACGTGTAAAATGCTAAAATCAGAACTAAAAGAACGATCAAATAGGTTTAAAACCGCGCTCGAGGTATCCTCGATTTTTATCTTAACCATTATCATTTTGGTGTATATTTTCGTTAAAAAAGACGATATAGATTTTGGTACCGATGATATCATTTTGATTGCGATTTTGGTTTTGTGTCAGGTTTATTTTACGGCTTATAAAATTTACCAAAGCTTTAAAACAAGCGTGCTTGATCAAGTTACGAAAGCCTATAATAGAGACGAAATTTTAAGACTTTTATCAAAGCAGGCTTTCAAATTTAAAGGCAAAAGCGGCGGCAATATGCTAATACTAAAGATCGAAAATTTAAACGATCTAAACGAGCGTTATAGCTTTGTTAGCACCGATATTTTGCTAAAACGACTAGTCGAGCGGCTGGAGAAATTTCTAAACGAAAAAGTGTCTAAAAACACTCTCATCGGTAGATATTCAAACGAATATTTTCTAATATTTTGCGAGAGTAAAAGTACAGAGCTAATCCATCTTTTAAACGTTTTTGAAAAGAGCATTTTAAGCGATGGAATCTACAATATCGAGCTAAAGATCAAATTTGACGCTATCGACATAAATCACTCCGCAAGCCTCAAAAACTCGGTCTCATATCTCATCCAAAAGCTAAATGAGAGCGATAACGAGGACAAAGTAGATATCACCGACGATCTTGAAAAAGACGTCTGTAACTGCATCGATATGCAAAGGTTTATATTTCAAACTCAGCTTGTTAAAAGCCTTCGTTTCGGGCAAAATTTAAAAAATATCATCGTAAAAGTCTATACCGATAAACAAGGGCTCGTCTCAAAAGCAAAGGTGCAAAATATCGCGAACAAAAACGGCTATGAGGTGCTTTTTGACATAAACGTTATCAAAAAGCTATCCGAGCTTAAATTTAAAGACGAAGATCCGATCGTGATTGAAATTTCGTCGGTTTCGATTAGAAATTTAAAATTTACGAATTTTATAAAAGAGTTCGTACAGCTAGGTAAAGTCGATCCAAATCGCGTTATTTTCGAGTTTAGCGAGAAGCTAGTATATGACGAGATAAATAGATTTAGAGAGATTTTAACGGAGTATAAAAACTTAGGTTTTCGTTTTGCGCTTAATAAATTCGGCGGCAACAACGCGGGCTTTGAATATTTTAAATATTTGCCGATAGATTTTGTTATTTACGACATCGAATTTAACAAAAATATCAAAAACGACAAATTTAAAACGCTGTTTGAAAATCTAAATTTGACCACAAAAAGAGTAGGCGTAAAATCCATCGTGAGATTTGTGGAAGACGACGAGTTTTACAACATCGCGGAGCGCTATCAGACCGACTTCGCGCAGGGCTTTTTCATAGAGAAGCCAAAAGAAATTTAAAGGAAAAAAATGCAAGAAAATGAGGTCGTAGAACCAAAATACGGCGAGAAAATAATAAGCGAATTTGATGTAGAAAAAGACCTGGAAATTTGGGAAAATAAGCACGAACGCGATTATAAGATCAAGATCACGTTACCGGAGTTTTGCTGCCTATGCCCGCGCTCCGGGTATCCTGATTTTGCGACGATTTATCTTGAGTACGTGCCGGCTAAATTCGTCGTCGAGCTAAAAGCGATCAAACTCTATATCAACAGTTTCATGACGCGCAATATCAGCCACGAAGACAGCATAAACGAAATTTACGACGTTTTAGAGCGAAAACTGGCGCCAAAATGGATGAAGATCACGGGCGACTTTAACCCGCGCGGCAACGTTCATACCGTGATCGAAATTTGCTCGGACGAGATAATCAAAAAAACGCAAGAACAAAGCTTAGAAGCGCCGAAATTTGAGAAATTTACGCGAGATAGCGATCGAAGTTTTGGTATAGGCAGTTACGGAGCACGCGAGTCTAAATTTAGCAAAGACGGCTCTCGCGGTAAGAGTTTCGGAGCCGATAGAAGAGATGCAAAAGCGAGCGATAGAAAACCTCGCGCGGGCAAAGATAAATTTGACGATAAACCGCGAAGAACTGGTAGTAAAGATGGCTTTAAAAAGCCTGAATTTGCCGGCGAAAAGCGCGCTCGCGTCGTGAAAAAATCATCGGAAGATAAATGATAAGCGCACAACTCATCGAACATATCTTTAAAGCCGCGTCCATCTCGCGCTGGAACGACTATCCGAAGATGACGAATTTAGTCGAGCTTGATAAGCAGGCGCATAAATTTATCATCGCGTATTTCATCGCAAAGCTAGAGCATAATGCCGATA
>CAUQOI010000061.1:0-12480 GCA_963519525.1 uncultured Campylobacter sp. | reverse complement strand
ACCTTGCCAAGGTTGGGGTCGCGAGTTCGAATCTCGTTTCCCGCTCCATTTTTTTCTTACTATTTTTTCCCATTTTTTTATTTTCTTCAGATTTAGCGCTTTGGCCGATGTATTGCGTTTCAAGCGGCAAAATAACGCTTGCGGACTTGGGCTGTACGGACAAAAGCGACGATATTTTAAATTTAGGCGAGAACAAAGCCGCAAAAATAAATTCGCGAGATTTGACTGAAATTTTAAAAAAACACGGCGTAAAGCTTGAGGACAAAAGCGGCGGAGAGACGATATTTGTCAAAAACTGCGACGCGTTAGCTCTCGTGCAGCGCGCCTTTTTACAAGAGGTTACGAGCGAGTTTAAGGGGTTACAATTCGTCAAATTTCCGCTCATCGAACCTCAAAATGAACTTCCTAAAAACTTCCACGAATACAAATTTGACAAAATTTACGTAAATAAAATCAATCCAAAAGGCAGCTTCAGGGCTAGTTTTATCACGCCAAACGGCTCGCAGCCAAGCGTTTTTTTTAGATACGAAGTTAGCGCAAAAATGCCGGTTTTGCGGGCCACTAAGCCACTCGCGACGCGCCAGATGCTAGGTATAGACGACTTTGCAAAAGACTGGGTCGAGCTTGGCGAGTTTAGCCCCGATATGATGAGCGAAGCTCCAAACGCGAGGCTAGCGACAAAGCAAAACATAAAAAGCGGCGAAGTGCTACGGCTGCGGCAGTTTACGCCATTGCCGCTCATCAAAAAAGGCGAGCGCGTTAACGCCGTGCTTAGCGACGGGGCGCTCAGTATCATCGTCGAGGTCACGGCGCTAGATAACGGCAATCTAGGCGAAACCATCAAGGTCAAAAACAACGATAAAAAGGTCTTTAGCGCGCAAATCGTATCAAAAAAACAGGTGATGATAAGATGAAAATTTTTCTCGGCATTAGCGGCGCAAGCGGCGTAAATCTGGGGCTAAAGCTCGCCCGCGAGATAGCAAAAAGAAGCGAGCTACATCTGTGCGTGAGTAAAAACGCGATGAACGTGTTAGAAAAAGAGCTAAATTTTACGGATATTTTTTATAAAAACGGCGCGACGGGTTTAAAATTTAACGCAAACCAAAATAGCGCCAAATTTGACAAAGATCACGAAGACACAAAATTTGCAAATTTTAGCTCCGTCCAAGGCGAACTAGATTTTGGAGGCGGAGACGAAAGAACGCAAAATCAAAGCGACAAATTTGCAGATAATTCGCAAGATTTGAGCGATAACGGTTTAAAATTCGCAGGTTTGGATAACTGCGGCTTTAATAATGCAAACTGGCAAATTTGTAAATCTAACGGCGGCGAAAAAAACGCGAGTGGCAGCAATCAAATCGCAATCAAATTTGACGACCGTAAATTTCAAAAGCAATGCAGCATTGATAAAAACCGCGTTCAAAAAGACGCCAAACAAGATGAAATTTATCAAATTTGGCAAAATTTGCAAAGTTGCGCCGTCATCCACGATGACTCTGATCTTGCCGCAGCTCCGAGCTCTGGGTCGTTTGGCATAGACGCTACTATCGTCGCGCCCTGCTCTGTCAACACCCTAGCTAAAATCCACGCCGGCTTTGCGGATACTCTGATAACTCGCGCCGCCGCAGTCGCGCTAAAGGAGCGAAAGAGGCTCGTTTTGGGCATTAGAGAGATGCCGTTTTCTACGCTGGCGCTTGAACACGCGGCCAAACTCTCCGCTCTTGGCGCCGTTATCGCGCCGCCCGTTTTGGGTTATTATTCGGGTCAAAATAGCCTTGAAGATATGGAAACTTTTATCATCGGCAAGTGGCTTGACCTGCTCGGACTCGAGCATCAAATTTACAAAAGATGGAGCTAAAAATAGCTGCGCTAGCCGCAAGATAAAGTCCTGTTTTAGCCATAAAATAGTAAAATCAACCTTTAAAATTTAAAGGCGAAAAAATGAAAGCTTGTATCTATCCCGGCACCTTCGATCCCGTCACAAACGGTCATTTAGACGTCATCAAGCGCGCGGCTAAAATTTTCGATAAAGTTATCGTCGCGGTTGCGGCTAGCGAGAGCAAGCAGCCCTATTTTAGCTTGGCTAGGCGCGTAGAGATGGTAAAAATCTCAACGGCGGATCTAAAAAACGTCGAGGTCGTAGGCTTTGATAACCTGCTCGTCGATTTTGCTAAAAACTGCGGCGTAAATGTCGTGATCCGCGGACTTCGCGCGGTTAGTGACTTTGAGTACGAGCTGCAAATCGGCTATGCAAACGCCGTTCTTTGGGAGGAGCTTGAGACCGTTTATCTGATGCCGAGCCTGCAAAACGCCTTTATCTCAAGCTCGATCGTGCGCTCCGTTCTTAGCCACGACGGCGACGTTAGCAAGCTGGTTCCAAGCGAAATTTTAGAAACTTTGAAAGGCTAAATTTGTATATTTTATTTGAAGGTATCGACGGCGCGGGCAAAAGCACGCAGATAGCGCGGCTGGCGGCTGCTTTCCCGCAAGCCATCGTGACCAAAGAGCCCGGCGGCACGAAGCTTGGCGAAAATTTGCGCGAGATTTTACTAAAAGAAAACGATCTGGATAAAAGGGCTGAAATTTTGCTATTTTTGGCCGATAGAGCCGAGCATTCAGACAAGATAATAAAACCCAACTCGGATAAAATGATTTTGAGCGACAGAGGTTTCGTTTCGGGCATGGCCTACGCGCTGGCGGGCGGAAATTTTAGTTTTGAGGAGCTTTTAAGCTTAAATAAATTTGCCCTGCAAGGAAATTTTCCGCAAAAAATAGTATTTTTTAAAGCGGACGAAAACACGCTAAGATCGCGCCTAGGCTCGCGCGCGCAGATGGACGGCATAGAGGCCAGAGGTTTTGAGTATCTACTAAGAGTGCAGGACGCGATGGAAGAAATTTTGCAAAAACTAGACGTCCGCTACGTCACGATCGATGCCGCCCTAGAAGAAGAAAAAATAACGAATTTGATAAAGGAGTTTATAAATGATTAGCGCATTAAGGGGGATGAAAGACGTTTTGCCGCCCCAGTCGGGACTTTACGAGAGGATAATCAAAATCTGCGAAGAGGTCGCGAAAAACTACGGATACGAGTTCGTGCTGTCTCCGCACCTGGAGCAAACGGCGCTTTTTCGCCGCAGCGTCGGGGAGAGCAGCGACATCGTGGGCAAGGAGATGTATCAGTTTGAGGATAAGGGCGGCAACGACGTTTGCCTCCGCCCTGAGGGGACGGCGGGAGTCGTGCGCGCATTTATCGAGGCTAAATTTGACCGCGCGGGCGGCGTGAGGCGGTACTTTTACCACGGTTCGATGTTTCGCTACGAACGCCCGCAAAAAGGACGCTTGCGCGAGTTTCATCAGTTTGGCTGCGAGTGCTTCGGCGAGCCTAGCGTCTATGAGGACGCGAGCGTTATTTTGATGATAAACGAGATTTTCTCGCGCCTTGGTATCAAAACCAAGCTACTTATAAATTCGCTCGGAGACGCCGCTAGTATGGGTGCATACAGGCAAAAACTGGTTAAATTTTTAGACGCACACGAGGGGCAAATTTGCGAGGACTGCAAGCGCAGAAAGCTAACAAATCCTATCCGCGTACTAGACTGCAAGGTCGAGAGTTGCCAGAAAATTTACGAAAACGCGCCGCTGATAATCGGTAGCCTAAACGACGAATGCGCGGGCGAGTTTAAAAAGCTGCAAGAGATTTTAAGCGGCAACGGAGTGGAATTTGAGATAGATCCGAAGCTCGTGCGCGGACTTGATTATTACTGTAAAACGGCGTTTGAGTTCGTTTCAAGCGAGATCGGCGCAAAGAGTGCGGTCGCAGGCGGCGGACGCTACGACAGGCTGGTCGAGTACCTAGGCGGTAAGGCTAGCTACGGCGTGGGCTTTGCGATGGGTATCGAACGCATAATGGAAATCCTAGGCAGCCGCGAGAGCCAGAGCGCAAGAGGCGGCGTATATATCGGCGCGATGGATGCCGATGGCGTGGATGCAGTCTATAAAATAGCGATAAATTTAAGAAAAAGCCTCCCGGTTCTCGTGAGCTACGAGCCTAAAAAACTACAAAAGCACCTAAACGCCGCAGATAACGCAAATGCTAGGATTTGCCTTTGCGTCGGCGAGGACGAGCTAAAATCTGGCAAAATTTGGCTAAAAGATCTGAGCGAAAAAGCCGAAAAAACGCTTGATTTGGTTGATTTGGAGACGGAACTTAAAAGGATTTTAAATGTATGATTACGGTTTAAATTTGTGGGGAAATAACAACTTCATCGTCGAAAACGGTAAAATTTGCGTCAATACCGGCTCAAAACCCGCCATCATCGACATCGTAAAAAGCATCAGGAGCGAAGGCTACCGAGGCCCGCTATTGCTGCGCTTCCCCCACCTCATACACAAGCAAATTTCGCAAATTTACAAAAGCTTTGAGAGCGCGAAAAACGAATTCGGCTACAAAGGCAGCTTTAACGCCGTCTATCCGCTAAAAGTAAACCAATATCCGGGTTTTGTAAAAAACCTAGTCCGTCACGGCCAAAAGTACGGCTACGGGCTGGAGGCGGGCTCAAAGGCCGAGCTGCTGCTAGTGATGGCGTATAACAACGAAGGCGCGCCGATCACCGTAAACGGCTTTAAAGATAAAGAGATGATAAACATCGGCTTTATCGCGGCTGAAATGGGACACAACATCACGCTAACGATCGAGGGACTAAACGAGCTTGAGGCTATCATCGCCATCGCAAAAGAGCGTTTCGCGCCAAAGCCAAACATCGGTCTGCGCATCAGGCTGCATAGCAGCGGATCTGGTATCTGGGCTAAAAGCGGCGGTATAAACTCAAAATTCGGCCTAACCGCAACCGAGCTAATCGAAGCGGTAAATTTGCTAAAAGAGGCAAATTTGCTCGATCGCTTTAATATGATCCACTTTCACATCGGTTCGCAAATCACCGAAATCCACCCGCTAAAAAAGGCTCTAATCGAAGCAGGAAACATCTACGCCGAGCTACGAAAAATGGGTGCGAAAAACCTAAAAGCCATAAATTTGGGCGGCGGTCTAGCTATAGAGTACTCGCAGTTTAAGGAAAACTCGAGCCGAAACTATACGCTTAGCGAATACGCCAACGACGTGGTCTATCTGCTAAAGACGATGGCGACGCAGCGAAACGAGGTGGAGCCCGATATCTTTATCGAGAGCGGCCGCTTCGTCTCGGCTTCGCACGCCGTGCTGGTCGCGCCGGTTTTGGAGCTCTTTAGCCAGGACTACACCGAGGAAAAGCTCGTACTAAAAAAGAAAAATCCTCAACTAATCACCGAGCTAAACGACCTGCTAAGCACGATAAAACCGTCAAACGCAATAGAGTATCTGCACGACAGCATCGATCATATGGAGAGTATACTCACGCTGTTTGATCTAGGTTACGTCGATTTGCAGGATCGCTCGAATGCCGAAATTTTAACCCATCTAATCATAAAAAAAGCGGCTAAAATCCTCGGCACCAAACAGCACAACGCTGAGCTTTTAAAGCTGCAAGAGGAAGCGCAGGAGCGCTATCTCGTAAACTTCTCACTATTTCAGTCGTTGCCTGATTTTTGGGGTTTAAAGCAAAATTTTCCTATCATGCCGCTTGACCGCCTAGACGTGCGCCCTACCCGCTCGGCGTCGCTGTGGGATATCACGTGCGATAGTGACGGCGAGATAGGCTTTGACGACGAAGAAAATCCTCTGTTTTTGCACGACGTAGACGTGGAAAAAGAGGAGTACTTTTTGGGATTTTTCCTTGTCGGAGCGTATCAGGAGGTGCTGGGTATGAAACACAATCTCTTTACCCACCCGACCGAAGCTACTATCGAGATAGACGCCGAGGGATTTAAGGTTTCGCACCTGCTAGAGAGCCAATCGATCCTTGATATCATGGAGGATCTTGACTACGACATCTACGAGATCCAGGACATCCTAAACGAGCGCATCGAAAAGTCAAAACTCGTAACCGACTCGCAGCGCAAGCAAATTTTAGGCGAAATGTATCTGTTTTTAAACGATAACGGCTATCTAAAAACTATATCTTAAATTTAGAAAAAGGAGTAAAAATGCTATCAAAAAGAGTTCAAGTGCTAGGCGAGAGCCTAACCATCGAAATCAGCACCAAGGCAAAAGAGATGAAAGCCCGCGGCGAGGACGTGATCAGTTTTGGCGCGGGCGAACCGGACTTCGACACGCCCGAGATCATCAAAAACGAGGTAAAAATCGCCCTAGATAGGGGCTGCGGCAAATACACCGCCGTAGCGGGTACGCCCGAGGTGAGAGAGGCGGTCGCCGCAAAGCTAAAGCGCGACAACGGCTTAGACTACGCGCCAAATCAAATCATCACCAACGTCGGCGCGAAGCACTCGCTTTTTAACGTATTTCAGGCGCTAATCGACGAGGGCGACGAAGTAATCGTACCAAGCCCATACTGGGTAAGCTACCCGGAGATGGTCAAATTTAGCGGCGGTAATCCCGTTTTTATCGAAACTAGCGAAAAGACCGGTTTTAAAATCACTCCTGAGCAGCTAAAAGCGGCAATCACTCCTAGAACTAAAATTTTAGTATTAAACAGCCCTTGCAATCCAACGGGCGCGATATATAGCCGCAAAGAGCTAGAGGCGCTGGGCGAAGTGTTAAAAGGCACGAAAATCATCGTAGCTAGCGACGAAATGTACGAAAAGCTAAACTACGAGGGCGAATTCGTCGCGACTGCGGCGGTGAGCGAGGATATGTTTAACCGCACGATCACGATAAACGGCCTAAGCAAATGCGGCGCGATGCCGGGTTGGAGATTTGGCTATATGGCTAGCCCGTTTAAAGAGCTAAATGCTGCGGTAAACAAGCTACAAAGCCAAAGCACGAGCAACATAAACTCCCTAACGCAAGCCGGCGCCATCCCTGCGCTGCTCGGCAAAGCCGACGAGGACATCGCGTATATGAAGGGCGAGTTTAAAAAGCGCCGCGACCTAGGCGTAGAGATGATAAATGCTATACCAGGACTTAGCGTGCTTAAGCCTGACGGCGCGTTTTATCTTTTTATAAACTGCTCCGCGGTAGAGCCTGATAGTATGAAATTTTGCAAAGAGCTGCTAGAAAAGGCCAAGGTTGCCGTGGTGCCGGGCGTGGGGTTTGGTATGGACGGATACTTTAGGCTTTCTTTTGCGACAGATTTAGAAAGTATCAAAAAAGGCATCGAGCGTATCGGCAAATTCGTAAAAAGCTATAAAAAATAGCGTAAATTTAGCAAAAGGTTACAATTGAAAGAATTAAGGGGCTGTGTATATAAAAATATTTATACTAAGAATTTGATTTAAGAAATGTAATTATTAAAAGGTAAAACATGACAAATGAATTAGTTTGCGTTAAGCCAAGGGAAGTAGAAGGACTTATAGAGAGATCTCTAGAAAATGTTAGGGATGAAGTAAGAGGAAACACATATATACTTGAAGCGTTAAAGGTTTTAAAAGTCGGTGGATATAGGAGCGCAATAGGCTCTTTTTGGAATGCAGTTATTGATGATCTGAGAAATAAGGTAATTCATAGAAGTATTACCTTATTTAATAAAGAGATGTCTCTAAGAAGAGAAATAAAAACATATGATGACTTTCAGAATTATGTAAACGATGACGAACTTATAGAAGGTGCATACAAAATTGGTGTTATTGGATGGGAAGCATCAAAGATATTAAAACACTCAAAAGAAACTAGACACATATTTGATGGTCACCCTAAAAGCTCAGACCCATCGATAATAAAGGTTTTAGGAATGTTTGAAGATTGCATAAAGTATGTTTTAAATGAACCATACCCTTCGCAAATTATTAATATTTCCGAGTACATTAGTACAATGAATTCTACTGATTATGATAGAAATGAAATTGCTGTTTCCAATGCTATAGCTGAATTGCCAGAAACCTATAAAGATGAATTGGTTAATAGAATATTTAGGGCCTATATTTTAGAAGAATCATCAAGTGTGCTTAGGTCAAATATAGAATTTTTAGCTCCGCTATTATGGAATGTATTACAAAAAGAGCAAAAGAATCAAATTATTAAAAAAATGGACAAAATTATAGCTGATTCAAATGTAAAAAAAACCGAAAGAGCATTTAAATTTGTACAGATAGTAAAAGGATATATATACTTAACTGCCAATGCAAGAAATTATATTATTAAACCGTTGGTAGATGGTTTAAAAAATAGTTTAGATAAATGGGAAGAAGAAGATAAATACACCAAGCTACTTGCGCCATATGCATCCTATATACCTTTGGAATTGCTGAAGGATTATGTGTGGGCATTAACGCATACATATGTCGGTTACATTGGAGGCAGCATGCGTTTTTCCAGAAGCGACTTTTATGCTAATGCAGCGGCTCCAATAATACAAAAAATGTTTAAATCCTTTGACGATAATGCAGCGAGCGCTTTTATTGAAACTATCAAAGAAAGTAAGATATTAAAAAGTAGAATAAGTTCCCCAACGAAGTTAAATAGACTTAGAAGTTTAGCTAACATAATATTGGAAAAAGTATCAAACAATTTTTCCGATAAGGCTTTTTTGGAAATGCTAGTAGATTCAAAAAAAGAAAAAGACTTTTTTAATATCATCCAATAAAAGTAATTTGTTGGCTCTTGAGCCAACAAATTTACGTAGTTAATTTATATGATTTAAATATATTATATCTATTTAAATATTCAAATTTCTGCTCAACGTTCATCATCACTTCGCAATCGCAGTATCCGCCCTGCTCTTCAAGCCACGCAAGCACGTTCAAAACGTCTTTTACTTCCAAATTTGAGAGGATTTGCTCGGTGAGTTTTAGGCTGTGATCGCAGCCGTGCGCGTGAAGCTCGGCGTCCAAAAGCTCGAAAAGCCGTATAAATTTATCCTCGGACATAGGCAAATTTTGTCTAAATTCGGCTAGTTCTTTTTCTTTTATAGCTTTTAAAATTTCTTTTCTTTTGCTTTTTTCCATGGATTTTTTCGTTCAAATTTACGCCATCAAATTTGACGGCTATTGTGCAACAGCCGTCAAATTTTAGTTTTTCTTAAAAAATCTCGCGATCTTAGCTTGTAGTTTGAAAAAGTCGGCTAGCTCCATTATTGGATACGCGCCTGCGTATTTTTTACCGCCAGAGATATCCTTTGACACGCCGCCGCGCGCTGCTATCTGAGCAAAGTCGCCGACGCTTACGTGTCCCGCAGAGCCGCTTTGTCCGCCCATCACGACGTTGCGTCCAAGCTTGGTTGAGCCTGCGAGCCCTACCTGAGAGACCAGTATCGAGCCGTAGCCTATCTCGCAGTTGTGGCCGATTTGCACGAGGTTATCGATCTTGGCGTAGGCTTTTACGACCGTGCTTTCAAACACGCCGCGGTCTATCGTCGTGCACGCGCCGATCTCGACGAAATCCTCTAAAACGACGTTGCCGTTGTGGTAAATTTTCACGTGTTCGCCCGTTTTCGTGTGCGCGTAGCCAAAGCCGTCGCTACCGATGACGGCGTTTGCGTTGATGCGGCAACCGTTGCCGATAACGGTGTCGTTATAGATGACGACGTTTGGGTGGATGACGCAGTTTGCGCCGATTTTTACGTTATCGCCGACGTAGGCACCGGCCATTACTAGCGTGTTGTCGCCGATCACGGCGCCTGAGCCCACGTAGACGTTTGGCATTATCTTTGCGCTTGGCGAAATTTGCGCAGGTTGCGGCTGGGATGCTAGAAGCTCCTTTGCGAAATACTCGCTCAAAATAGCAAAGGCAAGGTGCGGGTTTTCTACCACTACCGCCCTACTTTGCGCGCCGACGAGTTCTTTTAAATTTGACGCGACTAAAATCGCGCCCGCCTTTGAGTTCTCGATAAATTTAGCGTTTTTCTCGCTATCGCAGTAACCAAGCTCGCTGGCTCCAGCGTTTGAGAGCGAATTTAGAGCCGTGATCTCTAGCTCCTCGCCGCTAAATTCCAGTCCTAAAATTTTATAAATTTCGCTTAGTTTCATCATAGATCCATTAGCACAGAGCCGCCGCGAACGACGTCTGTGGGGTTAAATTTTTTGATAGCTTTGAGGAAATTTTCTATCCTGCTCGCGTCGTCACTGACCATGACGACGATGTAGTTTTCGTTGGTGTTGGACACTATGCCGTTGTAGGCCTTTAGTATCGCGTCTAGTCCGCCGAAATTTTCGCTTAGCGGGATTTTAACGAGTGCCATCTCCTTTTCGACGAATTCGCCGCTTTCGATTACTTTGTAGGTCGGTATTAGCTTGTGTAGCTGCTTTACGATTTGCTCGAGTACACGCTCGTCGCCGCTAGTGACGATGCTGATACGAGAAAGCTCGGTGCCGGGGATGGGTGCTACCGTGAGTGTGTCGATGTTGTATCCGCGTCCCGCAAAAAGCCCGGAAATGCGCGATAAAACGCCGTGCTCGTTTAGCACGATGACTGAAATCACTCTTCTTATGCTCATTTTTATTCCTTGCTTTTTAAGATCATGTTGTATATCGCCGCGCCAGCAGGAACCATCGGCAGTACGTCCTCAAATCTATCCACGCGCACGTCTAGTACGGCCGTTTTGCCACAAGCCATCGCCTCTTTTAGCGCAGAGCGAAACTCCTCTTTCGTGCGGCACACGAAGCCCGCTCCGCCAAAGCCCTCCGCGATCTTTGCAAAATCAGGCTGCAAGCTAAGGTCGGTCGAGGAGTAGCGCTCGCCGTAGAAAAAGGTCTGCCACTGGCGCACCATGCCTAGGAAGTTGTTATTTAAGATGACGTTGATGACGGGCTTATCTATCTCTGTGGCAGTCATCAGCTCTTGGATGTTCATTAGGATTGAGCCGTCGCCGGTGAAATTTACAACCGTGCTCTCTGGCATCGCGTTTTTAGCTCCGAGGGCTGCGGGCAGACCGTAACCCATCGTGCCAAGCCCGCCGCTAGTTATCAACTGGCGCGGCCTATCAAACGGATAAAACTGCGCAACCCACATCTGGTGCTGGCCGACGTCGGTGGCGATCACGGCGTCTTTGCCCGATTCTTTTAAAATTTTAGCCGTTTCGCGTACGACCCACTGCGGTTTTATGATCTCGTTGCTGTCTTTGTAATCCAGCGGATTTAGCGCATCGTACCTGGCCAAGATCTCGCGCCATGCGGTCAAATTTTGCTCGTTTACGGTTACTTTTTCCACCATCTCTTCTAGGACGAAATTTAGATCGCCTACGATCGGAAAGTGCGCGTTTACGATCTTTGAGATCGAGCTAGGGTCGATATCGACGTGGATGATTTTGGCGTGTTTGGCAAATTCGCTTAGCTTGCCCGTCACACGGTCGTCAAACCGCACTCCAAGCGCGATGATGAGATCGGTTTCACTCATCGCCATATTTGCCGCGTAGCTGCCGTGCATGCCGACCATCGAGAGTAGATTTTTATCCTCGTGCGCCAGGACGCCAAGCCCCATCAGCGTTTCGACCGCCGGGATGCCCGTCTTTGCACTAAATTTACGTACGAGCTCGCTAGCGTTCGCCGCTACGACGCCGCCTCCTAGATAGAGCAGCGGGCGTTTAGCATCGGCGATAACCTCGAGCGCCTTTTTGATCTGCTTTGCGTTGCCTTTATAGGTCGGTTTGTATGTCGGCATCTTTATCTCGGTTGGGTAATCAAAATCCCCCACGGCCGCGGTTATGTCCTTTGGGATATCGACGTGAACGGGCCCCGGGCGTCCTGAGCGAGCGATATAAAAGGCCTCTTTTAGGATGCGCGGCAGCTCCTCGATACTGCGCACGAGGTAGTTATGCTTCACGCACGGGCGAGAGATACCCACGGCGTCGATTTCCTGAAAGGCGTCCGTGCCGATAAGCGAGGTCGGAACCTGGCCGCTGATTAATATAAGCGGAATACTATCCGAGTATGCGGTGGCTAGGCCCGTGACCGCGTTTGTAAAACCGGGGCCGCTCGTCACAAACGCCACTCCGACCTTGCCGCTAGCGCGCGCGTATCCGTCTGCGGCGTGCACGGCGGCTTGCTCGTGACGCGTCAAAACGTGTCTGAAATAACTCTGCTTGTATGTCTCGTCGTAGATGTTTAGCGCCGCGCCGCCGGGGTAACCAAAAACCGCGTCTACGCCCTCTTCGCGCAAGGCTTCCATAACCATGCGCGAGCCAGAAATGCCTTTTATCATCTGTATCGCCTTTTGATAAATTTGACCCCGATTATACAGCTTTAAGGTTTAAAAACGCGTAAAATCGGGCTTAGAATTTGGGCTCGGCTTTAAAAGGGCTTAAATTTGAGTAAATTTGGCAGCGAAATTTAGAAGGAGTCAAATTTGGATAATTCTTTAAATTTTACGCACCGAGACCCGAATCTTAATGACACTAATTTTGATTTGATGCTGCTTGTGTTAAATTTTTATTTTCTTAGTTAAGGGGGGGGGTTGAATTGCGCTCTGCTTTGCGGTTGCGAAGCGTAGCTGAGGCA
>CAUQOI010000060.1:0-12495 GCA_963519525.1 uncultured Campylobacter sp. | reverse complement strand
TGGAGCGGGAAACGGGGCTCGAACCCGCGACCCTCAGCTTGGAAGGCTGATGCTCTAGCCAACTGAGCTACTCCCGCGCGTAGCATGGTGGTGAGACGTGGATTCGAACCACGGAAGACATAGTCAGCAGATTTACAGTCTGCCCTCGTTGGCCACTTGAGTATCTCACCCTATTTTAAAAAATAAATGCTTTGCAATGGTATTTCTGGTCAAACACTGTTATGAAATGGAGCTGGTGAACGGACTTGAACCGCCGACCCACTGCTTACAAGGCAGTAGCTCTACCAACTGAGCTACACCAGCATCCTGATTTATGAAAGTTGGATTATAGCCCAATTTCTTTTCAAAGTCAAGGTTTTTAAGAAAATTATTCCATTTTTTGCATCAATAAAATCAAATTTATCCTATCTTTCGCTCCTGTTTTTTCAAAAATAGTGCCTACGTGCGCTTTTACCGTCCTTACGGTTATTTGCAAAATCTCGGCGATCTCTTGATTTGTTAGCCCTTTATAGACTAGTTCCGCTATCTCTTTTTCCTTGCTTGTTAGTTTTTCTAGTAAATTTGACGAATTTGATGGCAAAATTTCCTTCGTCATCATTTGTATCATGTTTTGGATAAATTCCGGATAGAGCCAAACTTCGCCCCTTTCGATCGCTTCGAGCGCATCTTGAAAATGCACCTCAAGCATACGCGCGTTTGCATAGCCCTTTGCGCCAAGGTGTAAAAACTCTCTACCTTCGTTAAATTTAGGCTCATGAGAAAGTATCAAAATTTTAATGCCTTCCACCGCGCTCAAAAGCTCTCTTGCTTCTTTGTCGGCATCCCAAATATCCACGCAAACTACGTCGTAGTTATTATCGTAAGCAAGCTCTAAAAATTTATCTTTTTCCTGCGTGACCGCGACGTCGCGTCCAACCAGCTTATCTTTTATTTCATTGATTACGGCTGCATTTCCTGAATACGCCAAAATTCTCATATCCGCGCTCCTATCGTTCTCTCAAAGCGTTTTGTTTAGCTTTTAATATCGGTTTTAATAAATAATCAAGCACCGTTTTTTTACCGGTTATAATGTCGGCGCTAGCTATCATGCCCACCTTGATGCGAAGCGGTCTATCTTCGCTTCCTAGGTAGTTTTTCTCGGTCGTTATCCTGACTAGATAGTAGCTCTCGCCAGTTTTTTCGTTTGTTTCCGTGTCGGCCGAAATTTGCGTCACTTCGCCCTCTAGTCCGCCGTATATCGCAAAGTCGTAAGCGGTAAGCTTAACCATCGCTTTTAGCCCTTGTCGCAAAAACGCCACGTCCGCAGGCTTTACCTTTACCTCGGCTATCAAGCTATCCTCGACGGGGACGATCTCGGCGATATCCATGCCCGGCTTTATGACGCCAGAGACGGTATTTACCATCAGCTTGCTTACTATGCCGTCCACCGGCGAGCGTACGAGCGTTCTTTCTACTTTGTCGCTTAAATTTACCTGACTTTCGTTTAGCCTAGAAATTTCAGCCGAAACTTCGTTAAATTCTTTCTTTGCGCTATTTTTAAAGGCAAGCTTGGCTTCGGTTATTTTATTTTCTACCTCTTTTATCGTGGACTGCACTCTAGGGATAGAGAGTTTCGCCGCGCTTAGCTCGCCCTTTAGGTCGTTTACGCGTCTTTGGAGTTGCAAGTACTCAACCTCGCTCACAAGCCCTTTTCTAAATAACGGCTCGGTTATCTGCTTCTCTTTTTGTAGCAGATTGTAGCTGCTTTGAGTCTGATCAATCTTGCTCTCAAGCTCCCTTAGCTCGCTTTGGCGCTGTTTTATTTGCTCCTCTAGGATGCCGATTTGCTCTCTTAGCCTTGCTTTGTTCGTATCGTAAAGACTCTTTTCAAATCCGACGAATCGGTCGTAGTCCTTATCTCCCGTCTCTTTCGCATCAAATTCCTCGTCGTTTGACTCGGCGTAAAGGCGCAGGTATTTTGCCTGAAGCTCGTTTAGTCTAAATTTGGACTCGCCGTAGACGCTAGAAAAGCTCTTGTCGTCGATTTTTAGTAAAATTTGATTTTTCTTTACTTCATCGCCCGCGCGAACGTAAATTTCCTCGATTATGCCGCCTTCTAAATTTTGCACGATCTGATTTTTACCGGAAGGGATTATCTTGCCGTTGCCGCGCGTGATCTCGTCTATCTGTGCAAACGACGCCCAAACCACCAGCCAAAAAACGGTTATCGCGACGATGTATAAAATTTTCCTAGATCCCGACGGCGCCTTTGCCAGCACCGCCTCCGACAAGCTTGACATAAAGCGAAGATCGTTTGCGTCGTAGTTTTTAGACTGGATGATCTTTTTTATATTTTGAGTCGAAGCTTCTAAATTTTGCCCGATATTTTCTTGTATTTCTAAATTTTTCTTATCCATGCTCGCTACTTTCCGCCAAGCTTAGCTAAAATTTCATCTCTCGGCCCATCTAGCAGTATCTTGCCGTTATCGACGACGATGAGTCTATCTACTAGCTCGAGCAGAGACGTTTTGTGCGTGATAAGCAGCATGGTTTTATCTTTCGTGTTAAATTTGAGATTGTTTTTTAGCTTATTTTCCACGCTACTATCAAGAGAATTTGTCGGCTCGTCGAGCAATATAATCGGACTATCTAACAAAAAGGCGCGCGCTACGGCGATAGCTTGGCGCTGTCCGCCGCTTATACCCTCGCCGCGCTCATGCACCGGCATATCAAAACCTAGCGGATGCGCGTCCACGTATTCGTCCACGCCGCTAACTTTTGCCGCGCGGATGATCTGCATATCATCGACGTGCGGGGCTTTGTAGACGATGTTGCCCCTTACCGTACCTTTAAACAAAACCACGTCTTGCGGGACGTAGCCGATATTTCGGCGCAAGTCGGCCGGATCGATTTGATTTATATCGATGCCGTCTATCAGGATCGAGCCCTCAGTCGGCGAATAAAGTCCCAAAATAAGCTTTTCGATAGTGGTTTTTCCAGAGCCGTTTCTACCGATGATGCCCACCTTTTCGCCTGCGTTTATAGTAAAATTTACCCTATCTAGCGAGGCTTTGGTGCTTTCCGGATAGGTAAAGCATACGTTTTTAAACTCGATCTTGCCGCTAAAGGTATTTCTGCGGACGAATTTTTTACCCTCTGGACGCTCGACGGGCATCTCCATTATCTTTTTTAGGCTCTCGTAGGCGGTTTTCGTCTGCTCGTAGTTTGCCAGCAGGCTCGCAAACTGCCCCATCGGAGCGATAGCACGCGAGCTAAGCATCACGGCCGCGATGAGTCCGCCCATCGTGAGCTTGGTGTCTTGTATCATATAGACGCCAAAGACGATGATGCCAACCGTATTTAACTGCACGAAAAACGACGTAACCGTATTTATCGACGCCGAGATCAGCTTTGATTTTATGCTTTTGTTCGCTATCTCGCCGGTGGCCTCTTCCCAGTTCCACTGTACGTTTCCGGTCGCGCCCATGGTTTTTATCGTTTCAAGGCCGTTTAGCGTCTCGATCAAAATTCCGTTTTTCTTCGCGCTAGCCTCAAAAGTACTTTTTATGCTGGTTTGGAGCGGATTTTTGATAAAAAGCGTGTAGCAAAGCACGGCTGCCATAAAAAACAGCGGCACAACCACCAAATAGCTCGCGATAAAATAAGTAATCAGCAAAAACAGAATCGCAAACGGCAGGTCGATGAGAACGGCCAAAGTACTCGAAGTGAAAAAATTTCTAACCGTGTCGAATTCGCGCAGGTTATTAGCAAACGAGCCGACCGATTTTGGCTTGACGGAGAGTTTTATGTCCATCACGCGCTCAAAAAGCAACGAGCTCATGATGATGTCGCTTTTCTTGCCCGCGACGTCTAAAAAATACGTGCGTATAAATTTTAAAAACAGATCGATAAGATAAACCACGCCCACGCCAAGAGCTAACACCCAAAGCGTCTCTACGGCGTTATTTGGCACGACTCGGTCGTAAACGTTCATCGTAAAAAGCGGACTGGCTAAAACAAACAAATTTATCACTATGCTAGCCACGATAACGTCGATGTAAATTTTCCTCGAGCGCTTTAGCGTACCCCAAAACCAGTGACTAGTTTTGGTATCTATCAAATTTGGCTTATTATCCTCAGGGATAAATTCGCGCTTTAGCAGGTAGCTATAGCCCAGATACTCCTCTTTTAGCTTTTCGATTTCTATCAAATTTGAGCCGTTTGGCATATCCGGAGTTATGATTTTAGCGTGCGTTTTACCCTCAAAACTCTCTAATATACAAGCCTTTTTGCCGCGTAAAAGCAGGATACAAGGCAGCACCAAGGGCGAGATATCCTCGACCCGTTTATTTACTAAACTTGAAACAAACCCCGCTCTAGCCGCCGCTCTGGTAAAAAGCGATTTCGAGCCGCTAAGCGAAAAAAGCTCGATATCTTCGTTTTCGTTCGTCGGTAGCCCGGCCACTAGCGCATCGGCGGTGTATGGGTTGTTGTGTAGCTTGGTAAATATCACCAAACAATCAAGCAGTTCGTCGTTTTTCTTTTCTTGCATTTTTTATCCGATATTTTCTATTTGAGATATGAAAATCCCCTGCAAATAGTCGATTTCTAGGGTATGCAGTCTCTTTTCTTGCTCTTCGTTTTCTACGCCCATGGCTATGATTTTTACACCCTTGCTTCTCATCATCGCTTCAAACGAGCTTCTTTGCTCGGACGTTCTCTCGCCTAAAAAGTCTATCAAATTTGCCACCGGGATTTTGACGTAATCAGGGCTAACGGCATTAAGTCTTTCGATACTTTTTGCGTCAAATCCGAAGTGATCGAGTCCAAAGCCAAAACCGAGCGCGCGCAATCTCTGGTGAAGTCCGTCAAGAACTGCCACGTCGATATCGTCTTTGTTCGGGATCTCGATGAAAATTTTAGCAGGCGCGTATCGTCTTATCTTTTTGAGCGCATTTTCAAGCTCGGTAAAGTGCTGAGTAGAGTTTAAGATATCCTTGCCCAAATTTAGCGCGTATTGCATAGTTTTAAGCTTACCGTCTCTTAACATATCGGCAAATTTGTTTAAAACGTAAAGGTCGATATCTACCGCCATCTTTAGCTCGTTTACCATCGGCATAAAGTAGCTCGCCGTCTGCCATCTACCCTCGCCGTCGACCAGTCTGATAAACAGCTCGCAGTGCGCTATTTCAGCAAAATTTGACGCCACTTTTTGTCCCGCAAATTTAAACATACCGTTTTTAAGAGAGGTTTCGATAAGCTCTTTGTACTCCTCTTTTCCCAGCATGATCTCTTTGTCGCTCTTATAGATCAGGGAGGAGAAATTTGAGCCCTCTTTAGCTCTTGCTAGCGTGATATCGGCCGTTATGAGCACGTCTTTTAGCGGAGTTTTCGGTCCGTAAGGCACGATCGCGGCAAAGACGGGATGCTTGTCCATATCTACGTTAAATTTGATAAATTCTTCTTGTATCGTTAGTAAAATTTTATCGGTTATGGCTTTGACGTTTTGCGTAGTTAAATTTGCGGCTACGATCATAAAGTCATCGTCGTTTAGTCTAGCTCGCAGCATACCTATGGCGTTTTGGGATATTATAGACGCGATGGTTTTTATAAGCTTTTGCTGCGCATTAAAGCCGATCTCTTGTTTTAGATCTCGCAAATCTTTGCAAGTTATCATCGATGCGGCGCCGCTTGAATACTCCTCGCTCGAGATATAATCTTTAAAGTTATTTTGTAAATACCTTCTGTTAAAAAGTACGGTTTCTTCGTCTTTATAAAGTAGCTCTTCGTATTTGCTTAGCGTCTTAGCGCTTTGCTCAAACACGTCCTTAACGCGCGTTATCATCACGTTCATCGCAAGGACAACCTGCCTAATATCTAGCGTAAAAGGAATTTTTTCCTGTAAAATAAAACTGTTTTGCAGTATGGCCTCGGCTTGCTTTTGAACCTTTTTGAGCGGGATAAAAATTATCTTTACGCCAAAATAGCTAATAAGCAGAGCCGATAGCGACATCACGAAAAGTACGAAAAATACCTTTTTAACTATGTTGTAAAGCTCGTAATAGGCGATACCGGTGTTGCTTTGCACGTAAATAGTGCCGAATTTACTCCAGCCGAGCATTATCTCGCTTTGCGCCACCGGAGCTTCTAGTTTTACGTTTTTTACGAACCACTCTGGAACGCTGTTTACCACTAGAGGCTGCGAGTTTTCTATCAGCGTCTCGCCGTCTACTCCGGCTAGCTTTATCATCGAGTAGTATCCGCTGTCAAATACCGAATTTATCATCGTTTCAATGCCGGATAAATCATTTGGATTTGCTACCGACGCTATGGCAAGACCTAGCGAATTTGCCGTGTGCTTGGCGTTAGTGCCTAGCTGAGCGGAGATATAGTCGTTCGTCGTCGTAAAATTTAAAATCCCGACGGCTACGAAAATAACCAACATAAAGGAAATTATCGCCAGCATTATTTGTTTTAAAAGCGTCATCTATCCGTCCTCTTTCATTCTGTCGACTAAATTTAGCCATTTTGGATTTTGTTTTTTGTTTCCGCCGGGGATGGCCTGCCCCAAGCCTTCTTGTTTTGATAAAAATAGCGAATCGCCGTTAAAACTATAAACGGGCGCTAAGTCTTTTCTTTGCGTAGCTATTTTGATGTTTGGGTTGATATTGTCTAAAACTAGCGGTATGGACTTTGGGCTATCATAATAAGATAAAACCATATGCGCTTGGTTGTAATCAAGCGCTTTCACGTAAGTGAAATAAAGCTTTTGCGTGGAAACGCCGAGCTGCTTTAGGGTGAAGTACTTCGCCGTAACGAAATCCTCGCAATCCCCGGCGCCCTTGCCCAAAAACTCCATTCTCGTAGCCCAGTAGTCTTTTTGTCCCCAAACTTCCCTGTCGTCTTTCCACTGTAAGCGGTTAAAAAAATCATTTACTTTTACGAGTTTTTCTTGCTCCGTGGCGTCCTTTAAGCTCACCATGAGCTCGTTTAGGGCAACCACTCTTTTTTTGGCGTTTTGGCCGTAAACTTTAGCGATCTTGTCGTAGGTGGAGGCTTTTATAAACTCGCCTCCCGCAAAAATCGCGAACACAAAAAGGGCGCTCGCTAAAAACGCCCTCTTGTATTTGCCCGCGCTTATGCCAAATTTCATAAAATTTATCTAAATTTTAGTCTAAGACTATCTTAGATCCTCGGCTATCGAGCACGCGCCTTGGATATATTTTTTAGCAAATCCAGGCTCGAAGCTATCGGTTATCATACCCATATTATCAAGAAGCCTAAATTTAGCGTATAAAAGCTCTTTTTGAGTATTTACGATCTCAACCAAAGCGTTGTTGTATTCGCTCTCGGCATCAAGCAAATTTATAAGATCGCGTCTGCCGATCCTAAACTCGTCTCTATACGCATCAAGCGTCTCTTTGGCGTATTTTACGTGCTCGTTTAGATACTCGAGTCTTTTTTGATTTAGCACGTAAGTCTGCCATGAAAATTTAAGGCTCTCCGAAAGCTCTCTTTTTACTCTCTCAAGCCCGTGAGATGACTCGGTAACGGCTAGGACGGCCTTTTCTTTCTCTAGCTTGTCTGAGTTTTTGTTGTAAAGATTATATTTTAATCTTAGCAAAACGTCGTAAGAGGTATCTTTATAATCGTCGTAAAATACATCGTTTCTCTCGTGATTTGCGCTGGCTTCGAGATCCACCTTCGGTCTAAAAGCGGCGTTTTTCTCATTAACGACCGATTGATTCATTTTTATATTTGCATCTTGCAAAAGCACGCTCGGGTTACATTTCATAGCGATGTTATATACCGCGCTTTCGCTTCCCGGTAACGGTAACTCAAAGCTTGGAGCGACCAAATTTTCCGCCGCGATTCCTTTACCGTAAAGTTTCTCAAATGTGCTTAGAGCGTCGTTGTAGTTGTTTTCGCGAGAGATCAAATTTGCCTGAGCTAGCGTAAGGCGAGAGCCGGCCTGTCTCTCCTCGGAGCCTCTAGCAAAGCCCGAGCTTGTTCTATCTTTGATTTGAGAGTAAATTTCCTCGTGAGTTTTTACGTTTGATTGCGCGATTTCAAGCAACTCTTTAGTTTGAAGCACGGTGATGTATGCGTTTGCAAACTCAAGCGTAAGTCTGTCGGCTTTTTGCGCTACGCTATAAGCGGCAGCATCCATCCTGTGGCTTTGAGAGATCATTCTGTTTTTATCGGCTCCGCCGTTGTATAAATTTTCCGTTAGCGTAGCGTTTGCCGTAAGCCTTTTGCCGCTACCTTTTTGTACGGTTATGCCGTTATCTATTTTTTCTTTTCTGTAGCCGTAAGTTCCGCCGATATCAAATGTCGGATAGTATGCGTTATTGGCGATATTTAGGTCTTTTCCGACTTGCATATATGCATATTCGATCTCTTTTAAGCCCGGGTTTTCAAGAAGTAAATTCTTAACCGCCGTGTTTAGGCTAACCTGACCGCTCTCTTGCGCGCCGTTTTCAAGATAGGCAGCACCCATCGGCTCCGGCGCTTCTTTAAACGTCAAATCTTGTTTTTTTCTTAGGCCAGGCTTTGGAGCTTTGGCGGCATCTTTGCTCTCGGTTAAATTTTGCGTTTCATCGCCTGAAGAAATAGAGTCTTTAGCGACTGCGCTATAAGCGTCTACGTATCCTGCTGCCTTGATTTTAGCCGTTAAATTTTTAATGCTGTCTTTATCTAAAGACTTGGTTCTAACGGCTACGGCGCGGTATTTACCGAAAGTTCCGCTTACTACTTTTTCAACTCCGTCAAAGTCGCCCACCTTGCGCTCTACGCTAGCTCTGGCGCTCTCTATCGCCTCTTCCTTTACGTCGTCGCCGAAGCTGCTCACAAATACGTTATATTCGTCATTTGCGAACAACAAACCGCAAACTAAAAAGCTAATCGCTGCTGCTTTTCTCATAGAAATCCTTTGTAATTTATTTTAAATTAACGCTGATACATTAACCCGCGATTATATATTATAAAAAATAAAAAAGTTATAAATTTACAAAAGCGCTTTTGCGATTAACTCTATCGGGTTCTCGCATTTTACGTCTGAGCCGCCGATATGTAGCGCATTTGAAATTTGCATTTTACAGGCGCTACACTCCGCGCTTACGATCTTTGCGCCAGAGTTTTTTATCATCTCGTATTTTCTTTGTCCGGCCGCGCGGCTTAGGTGATATTTTTCAGACTGCATCGTCACTCCGCCAAAACCGCAACACTCGTTTGGATCGTCCATTTCAGTCATTTCGTAGTTTTGAGCGAGCAGTTTGCGAGGCTCTTTAAAGACGCCTTGCATTTTTCTAGCGTGGCAAGGGTCGTGATAGGTTACGGAGGCTAATTTTTTGCCTTTTTTAGCCAAAATTTCAGCCAAATTCGTAAATTTTTCAAAATACTCCGTCGCTAAAAATATCTTCTTACTCACCGCTTTTGCGCGCTCTCGCCACTGATCGTCATCATGAAAAAAGTGCTCGTAGTCGATCTTTATCATCGCCGAACAGGTCGCCTCGGGCACGATGATAGCGTCTAGCTCGCCCAGCATTTTTTCAAAATACTCGATATTTCGCTTTGCTAAAACCTCGACCGTCACAAAATCCCCCGTAAAATACGCCGGCGCTCCGCAACAGGCCTGCTTTTTCATCAAATTTAAATTTAACCCAAGCTCGCGCGCGATCTTAACCAAAGCCTCACCGATGCCAGTATACGCGTAGTTTCCCATACAGCCGATAAAAACTCCTATAGTTTTATCGCCGCCGTTGTCGATAAACTCGGCGTGCGAGTTTAAAAAGCTCTTTTTGCTAGCAGTAGGCAAAAGCCGCTCTTTTTTCACCATCGGTAGGCTAAACCTCGGGCTCATAGCGCCTTCGCGGATCTTAAACGCGCAGCTTTGAAACACGTAGCCTAGCTTTGCCGCCAAGTCCATAACTGCACGATGGCGAAGCAACCAAAAAAAAGCCTTTTTATACCACGCGATGCCAAATTTATCAGCGATGTCGCGACGGACGTTTTCTATCGCCGTATCCACGCGCAAGGAGTTTGGGCAGACATCGACGCAGTTCGTGCACAAAAAGCAACTCTCAAAGATATTTTTCGCGCTTTTATCAAGCTTTAGCTCGCCGCGCTCGTAAGCGCCTACGAGGTCTAAAAAGCCGCGCGGAGAGGTCGTTTCGTCGGAGTTTATCTTGTGAATCGTGCAGACCTGGATGCATTTGCCGCATTTTACGCATTTATCTGAAATTTCGCTAAATTTAAACATATCCACCCATCAAACCGTTTTTGAAAATCGGCGTAAATTTTCCGGTATTTTTTTCAAATACGCGTCAAAACACATCGCGATATTGCGGATGATTAGCGTGCCCGTCTCGTTTACGCTGATTTTTTCTGGCGTTACGGTTACGAATTCGCTCAAATTTTCAAGCTCGATTAAATCATCCTTAAAATACTCGAGAAATTTGATGTCAAATTTATCCTCGACCGCCTTGATATCAAGCGCAAAGTTGCTCATCAGGCTCATTATCACGGCTTTTCTTATTAGATCGTCATCGTTTAGATATATGCCCTTGCAGTACGGCAAAACGCCGCTATCTAGGGCCTTTTCGTATTCGTCCATGTCCTTGAAATTTTGCGCGTAGTATCTTTGCCCCTCGCCGATACTAGTTAGTCCGATGCCGATTAGATCGGCTCCGCCCTTGGTCGTGTAGCCCTGAAAATTTCGATGAAGCGTGCCGTTAGCAAGCGCGCCGAAAAGCTCGTCGCCCGGCTTTGCAAAGTGATCCATGCCGATCATTTTGTAGCCGTTTTTGATAAAAAACTCGGCCGTGTATTTTAAAATTTCAAGCTTGGTTTTAGGGCTTGGCAGAGTCGCTTCGTCAAATTTACGCATAGATTTTTTTATCCACGGCACGTGCGCGTAGTTAAACACCGCCAGGCGGTCGGGAGATAGCGTCAAGGCCCTATCCAGCGTCGCTTTAAAACTATCTAGCGTCTGATACGGCAAGCCGTAGATCAGATCCATATTTATCGAGTTTATGCCCTTAGCGCGCGCCATATCTACGGCATTTTTGGTGATCTCGTAGGGCTGGATGCGGTGGATCTCTTTTTGCACGCGCTCGTCAAAATCCTGCACGCCGTAGCTGATACGGTTAAAGCCGTGAGAGACGAGCACGTCAAGCTGCTCGCGGGTTAAAAATCTCGGGTCGATTTCGCAGCTGATTTCAGCCTCGGGCGAGAAATTTTTAAATTTAGCCTTTATCATTTTTATGACTTCATCTAGCTGCCCCGCACCGTAAAACGTCGGGGTGCCGCCGCCAAAGTGCATTTGTAGCACTGGCGCGCTCGTATCTAGGTTCGCCGCTAGCAAGTCGAGCTCTTTTTGCAGATACTCCATGTACCGCGTTTTGCGATCCTCTTTGCTCGTATAAATTACGTTGCAACCGCAAAAATAACAGGCGCTGCGGCAAAACGGCAGGTGCAAATAAAGCGAAAGCGGGCGCGAGGCGTCGCGGTTTTTTAGCTCCCGCAGGTAGTCCTCGTAGCTAAATTTATCGCTAAACTCGGGTGCGGTCGGATAGCTCGTGTATCGCGGTCCCGGGCGCGAATACTTCACGTAAGCGTCAAAATCTATCATAGCGTTTTATTCCTCGCATTTTTCATTATATTCTCCATATCGACGAACAAATTCGGATACTGCTTTTTGATACCTTTTACCAGTTTTTCCAAATTTACGTCGATGCTTTTTTTGTTTTTATTTTTTGCGGCGATCTTGCGTATCTCGTCCATCGCCACGACCCAAACGTCGGCAAAATCTATCGGCACGTTCTGCCAGATCGTCTTTTCAAGCCTTAGCTCGAAATTTTCCTTTTGGACGTTGCGGTAGGCTTCGATGAGTTGCGAGAGCGATTTTAACGAAACCATCGTGTGCAAATTTTGATTTTCATCAATGCCAAACCACGGCTCCACCCCGTCCCACGAGCCGCTTTTTAGGCTGAGGCTCATTTGATTAGGGTCGCTTGTCGGCACGATCTCAAATATCGTTTTCTCGCCCTCTTTTATCCCGAGCTCGCCCGAAATTTCGTCGATTTTTTCGTATGTTTTTTGTAGATTTTTTTCTTTCATTTACTTCCTTAACTTACCCGTTTCGATGCCTATCAAGCCACACCATCACGCCTTTTTGCGCGTGCAGTCGATTTTCGGCTTCTGCAAAAATCTCATCCGCATGCGCCTCAAACACCGCCTCGCTTACCTCGTATCCGCGGTAGGCCGGCAAGCAGTGCAAAAATATAGCGTCGGGCGCGGCTAAACTCATCAAATTTTCATCCACGCAAAATCCGGCAAATTCCCTCAAGCGCTTTTCTTTTTCCGATTCTTGCCCCATCGAGACCCAGGTATCGGTAGTGACGGCGTTAGCGCCCGAGACGGCTTCTTTTACGTCCTGAGTTAGATAAATTTTTGCTCCAGAAATTTGAGCGTTTTTCATCGCTAAATTTACGACGTCGGCGTCCGGCTCGTAGC
>CAUQOI010000059.1:0-12559 GCA_963519525.1 uncultured Campylobacter sp. | reverse complement strand
TCAGACTCAAACTCAAATTTACAAAGTAAATAGATAAAAGGAGATAAAATGTCAGCGAAAATTTGAGTTAAATTTGAGCAAATTTAACTCAAATTTCGTTTGACGAAGGGCAAATTTGGCTTCAAATTTAACAGCTCCCAGCCAAACCTAAAGTCAAATTTTACTCGTCGCCCGGGCGGCAAATCAAATTTACCGCCGAGGCTTAAATTTACTTCGCCAAGGCGGGATTATTCACGCTTATCACGACGTTTTTCTCGTCCAGATAGAGCTTCGCCGCATCTTTCACGTCCTGCTCGGTGAGTGCATTTACCGCGTTTTCGTACTCGTCAAGGCTTAAAATCTCATCGCCGAAAACCAGCTCGCGCATGAGCGCGCGCGTCCAAAACTCGCCCTGAACGTAGGATTGGCGCATTTTTACGAGCGCAGATTTTTTGAAATTTTGCAGATAGCGCTGGATGTCCGCGCCGCCTTTTAGCTCGGCGACGTTTGATTTTATCTCGCCTAGCACGGCGTTTACGTTATCAGGCGCCGCCGTAAAGCCAAAATGCGCGGTGAAGCTTTCGTACGGGTATTTTGCGAGATTCATATGCACGCCCAGGCCGTAAACCTGCCCGCGGTCCTCGCGCACGTCCTCGCGCAACATCATCGAAAGCACCGCAGATAGGGCGTTTACGCGTAGTAACTCCGGGCGCGAATACTTCACTTTTTCGTTTTTCATTATCATCGCGGCGTCGCTTCGCTGAGTGGTTTGGTAGCTTCGCTTAAACTCCCGCTCGCCCGCGATCGTCCTTACGCCGTCATCTACGAAATTTTCGCGTTCCCCGCGCGCGGGCAAATTTGCCAGATATTTTTGCAAAAGCGGCTCGGCTGCGGTCAAATTTAGATCGCCGACCACGATAAAATCATACGAAGCCGCATTGGTAAATTTCTCCTTCACTATCTTTTTTACGTCCTCCATCTGCAGCTCATTTATGTCCGCGGCCTCGAGCGGGTTTGTTCGCGGATTGTTTTCGTAGAAAAATCTCGCAAATTCGTCGCGAAATTTGCGCTCGGGCAGATTTTTAGTTTTCTCCAGCTTTTCAAGCTCGTTGATTTTTGTCTTTTTTAGCGCGTTTTCGTCAAATCTAGGCTCGCTAAACTCCAAAAACAGCGCGCGCAAAAGCCACTCAAAGTCCGCACTCGCCGAGCTTGCGCTATATCCTTGCGAAAGCTGATCGATAAATTTGCTATAGCTTAGCTGCTTGCCGCTTAGGATTTTAGCCAGGTCGTAGTTGCTAAACTCCCCCGCCCCGCTCTCGTTTGATACCTCTACCGCCAGCGCGCCCTGCTTTGGTTTGGCTAAATTTGACGTGCCGCCGCGACTAACCGCGCTTAGCCAGACGACGTCTTTTTTGGTTTTTACCTCCTTAAATGCGACGCGCGCGCCGTTTGGCAGCTCGTAAAGGTAAAAATCAAGCTTCTCGTTATGCTTTTTTGAGACGAAATTTTTAGGTTTTAGCGCGCCGTAGTCAAAAAGCTCGCTCTTTGCATGATTTGAGGCTAGCGTATCGTATGGCTTTGCCTCTGCCCAAATTTGATCAAATTTAGCCTCGTTTAGCTTTGTTCCTTTGGCGCTAATTACGTTTAAAGTTTTTGCGTCGATGTCCAGTATCCGCCTAAATTCGGCATTTACGTCATCTAGGCTAATGCTCTCAAGCAGCGCCAAAGTAACGTCGCGCAAGTCCTTGTCGCCCAGCAACACGCCGCCGATCCTCGTCGTCTCCTCGATATTTGCCGCGACCGCGCTCGAGCGCTTGTTACCCGATTGCAGATAGGCGTTTTTAGCCGAGTTTATAAAATCTTTTTTCGCGCTTTCAAAGTCCGCCTCGCTAAAGCCGAATTTCTGCACACCCTTTAAAACGCCCGCCAGATCGCTAAGCGCACCGCTAAAATCATCCTCGACGGCGTTTATCTCAAAAACGTAAAGCACGTTTTGGTCTTCGATGATCGGCGAGTAAAATCGCCCGCGCAGGGCCAAATTTCGCTGCTCGTATATCATCGCGACTAGGTCTGAGATGTAGTTTGCGAGTAAATTTTGCCTGAGCCTTTGGATCTCGCCGTCAAATTTATACTTTTGCGTAAAGATCAAATTTAGCGAGTTTAGCCCGATCTCGGCAGAGTCGTAGTTGTTTACGCTAAACCCGCTTTTTATAGGGATAGTTTTATCCGGGCTCGCGTAGTCGTTCGTGTTTTTAGCCGAGCTAAAGCTTTGCTTTATCATCTCCTCGATGCGCTTTTTATCAAAGTCGCCGACTGCGATAAATTTCATAAATCTAGGCTGATACGTCCTCTCGTAAAAGCCCTTTATGGTCGCTACGTCGACGTTTTTTACGATATTCATATCGCCGATGGGCGACCTTTTGGCGTAGATGCTCTCGCCGTAGAGCTCTGGCACGCGGTTTTTGATGTAAAATCTATACGCAGGCGTGTTTCTAGCGCGCTCCTCCTCGACGATGATGCCCCGCTCTTTGTCCAGCTCGGCTGCGTCAAAGCTCGCGCCGTCGATCCAGTCGCGAAAAACGCGAAAAACGTCCTTTAAATTTTGCTCGTTTACGTGGATTTCCAGCAGATAGCTCGTCTGATCGTAGCTAGTCTGCGCATTTAGATCCGCGCCAAAGGCCACTCCGAGGCTCTCTAGCTTTTTCACCAGCTCGTTTTTGCTAAACTCGCGGCTACCGTTAAAGGCCATGTGCTCGGTAAAGTGCGCCAGCCCCAGCTCGTTTTCGCGCTCGTCGGTCGAGCCGATGTTTACGACTAGATAAAAATATGCCGAATTTGCGGGCTGCTTGTTCTCTTTGACGTAGTATTTTAGGCCGTTTGCTAGCTCGCCGCTCGCTATGGCGGGATCCTGGGTCAAATTTAGCTTTCGCGAGTTTTTATCGTTCGCCGTCAAATTTAACGCGCTCAAATTCGCGTCCGCCTGCCGCGTTTTAGCAGCCTGCGCTATCGGCGCTTGTTTAGCTAAAACGCTCGCCGCAAAAACGGCTAGAAATAAAAATAAAATTTTCCTCATCGTCGTCCTTTAAATTTAAAAAGCCGATTATATAGCGCGATTTTTAATATTTTTGCCCGCGCGCGGCCAAGACGGCGGCTGTGCTAAATTTATTTTTTATAAAATTTATGCTAAATTTAGCCCAAATTTTAAAGGATAAATTTTGGTAAAAATAGGAATCCACGGCGCAAGCGGCAAAATGGGACGCATGATAATCGAGTGCCTAAAAAACGAGCCAAACGCGAAACTCGGCGCGGCTTATACGATAGAGCCGCTTGACTTTGCGTTGCCCCAGGACGTCATCCTCACGGATAAATTTGACGAGCTTTTCGCAAACTGCGACGTCGTTATCGATTTTACGATCAAAGAGGGCGCGATAAATCTGCTAAACTACGCTCGCACCGACCCAAAACCGCTAGTAATCGGTACGACGGGTCTTGGCGAGGACGGCGCGAACCTGCTCAAGCTAGCAAGCGCGGCGATGCCGATACTTTACGCCACCAACATGAGCCTTGGCGTCGCGGTTTTAAACCGCTTGGCGGCGCTTGCTTCAAAGGCTTTGCTCGAATTTGACGCCGAGATCGTCGAGCAGCACCACAGACACAAAAAAGACGCTCCAAGCGGCACGGCGCTAACTTTGGGCGAGCGCGTAGCGGCGGCTAGAGGGCTAAATCTAAAAGACGTTTTGGTAACGGGCAGAGGCGGGTTAGTCGGAGCTCGCAGCAAGGACGAGATCGCTATCCTAGCGGTGCGAGGCGGCGACGTCGTAGGCAGGCATACGGTTGGATTTTACAACGAGGGCGAGTTTATCGAGCTAAATCACACCGCAACTAGTCGCGCGACCTTTGCCAAAGGCGCGATAAAGGCGGCTATCTGGGTTGGCGGACAGCAAAGCGGGTTGTACGGGATAGATGATTGCCTTGGGCTGTGAAACAATAACGGCTTATCTCGCGAGCGCCTTTGAAAGGGCTTGAAAATTCGGGCTTGCGGCAGACCGCACGTCTAGCCTCGCCCAAATTTTCTGCGCAACTTTCAAATTCATCTCGCGATATTTCGCCTTATTTTTTATGTTAAATTTTAATATTTTCTTGAAAATTGCAGAAGATCGGCGGCGATATTTTTGACTTAGGCGAGGCGAAATTTAAATTTTAAGCGTAGGCTAACCGCGCGGGTTGCCGAGCTTGAAATTTAAATTTTAACGAAGCATAAGGCAAAAAGATAACGCCCCTAAAAAAGGAAAAAAATGTGTGCGATAGTTGGAGTGATTAATTCTAAAGATGCGGCAAAAACGGCATATTATGCGCTATTTGCTATGCAACACCGAGGCCAGGAAGCAAGCGGTATCAGCGCATGCGAAAACGGCCGTATAGAAACCGTCAAAGGTCGCGGGCTAGTTACCGAAGTCTTTGACAAGGCGAACCTCGAGAGCCTAAAAGGCGATATGGCGATCGGCCATAACCGCTACGCCACCGCAGGCAAAAACTCCGCCGCCGATGCCCAGCCCATCGCGGTAAACTACTCGTTAGGCCAAGTCTCTATCGTGCACAACGGCAACCTCGTAAACAAAGACGAAGTCCGCAACGCGCTGATCGCCGAAGGCGCGATATTTCAGAGCAATATGGATACCGAAAATATCGTGCATCTCATCGCTAGAAGCCGCAGCGAACACCTACAAGACCGCATCGTAGCGGCGCTAAAACAGATCAAAGGCGCCTACTGCCTACTCATCCAGTCGCGCCATAAAGTCTTTGCTATCCGCGACCGCTGGGGCGTGAGACCGCTCTCTCTGGGGCGCCTAAAAGACGGCGGCTATATCGTAGCTAGCGAGACGTGCGCGTTTGATTTGGTGGGCGCGACCTTTATCCGCGACGTGGAGCCCGGCGAAATGCTGGTTTTTGAACAGGGCAAAAGCGAATTTGAGAGCGTACGCCTTTTTGAAGCAGAGCCTAGAATTTGCGCGTTTGAGTATATTTATTTTGCGCGCCCAGATAGCGTAATCGAGGGCAAAAGCGTCTATGAAGTGCGCAAAAAAATGGGCGAAACGCTAGCTAAAAAAAGTAAGATCGACGCCGACTTCGTCGTACCGGTACCTGATAGCGGCGTACCGGCGGCGCTAGGCTACGCAAACGCTAGCGGGATACCTTTTGAGCTAGCTATCGTGCGCAACCACTATGTCGGTCGCACATTTATCGAACCGACGCAAGAGATGCGTAACCTCAAGGTCAAACTCAAGCTAAATCCGATGGCAAGCCTACTCAAGGGCAAAAGCGTGGTTGTCGTGGACGATAGCATCGTACGCGGCACGACCTCTAAAAAGATCGTCGAGCTACTGCGTCACGCGGGCGCGAGAGAGATACATTTCAAAGTCGCCTGCCCCGAGCTAAAATACCCTGAGCGCTACGGCATCGACACCCCGAGCTTCGAGGAACTCATCAGCGCAAACAAAACGCCCGAGGAGGTGTGCGAATATATCGGTGCGGACAGCCTCGAGTTTTTGGACGTGGACGAGCTAGTTAGCAGCATCGGCAGCGAGCGCAAGTACTCGCTGGTTAGCTTTGACGGGGATTATTTTATCAAGTAAACTCGGCCTTTTTCTTTCAAATTTGACCTATTTGGGCAAATTTGAACTCGTCAAATTTGAGCCACAAAACCCGCATCCTGAAAATTCTGATTTTGTTTTTGATGCCTTTTGCCTCAAATTTGGATTTTTATAGATTTAAATTTGATGAAATTTGTACCCGTAAATCGGCGAATCAAATTTTAAAATTTGATTTCGAGCGCCATACTGCGCAAAAATGAAAATATTTTATCAATATATAAGCAAACGTTGAATATAATTGCGAACTTTAACGTCACGGTAGCTCAGCTGGTTAGAGCGCTGGTCTCATAAGCCGGAGGTCGGGAGTTCAAGTCTCCCCCGTGACACCATTATTCTAGGGCTTTTAGCCTCTATCGCTTCCTAAAGTATTACACAAAACGCTACACAAAGTGGAGCTAAAAGTGTATATTTTTAAAGCTAAATGTGGTTGCTACAGAATCCGCTTTAGGGTTCATAAGTCGCTACAGCCATACTTAAACCGATTAGAAATAAATAAATCTCTAAAGACCCTCAATAAACCGACAGCTAAACTCAAAGCCGCTATAATACTTGCTAGGTACAAACAAATATTAGGAGCAGCTATGATGCTTACAGATGAGCAAATACAGACCCTCGTTGATAAATACGTTACAGAGACGCTAGAGCAAGATATAGTTGATAGAGCCATAAATGCTCAAGGCTTAGTTCAAACTAGCGTTACAGATGGCACCACGCCAGCCTTAGCAAGCGCAGAGACGACCAATAGCCTTATATCAGACTATCAAGAAGCACTAAGCGGCGGCGACTATGCACCTGTAGAGGGTATCCTAGAGGAGCTATTAGAGGGGCTTGATATAGACAAAACCTCAGCGCGTTATAAGGTGCTTTGTTACTATATGAGCCTTGCACAAATACAGGTCCTTAAAGAGGCTCGCAACCGAAGCTTAGGCAATATACCTAACAGCCCTAAGGCAATAAGCGGCGCTCTCTTTGGTAGCGCTCTAATAACGCCGCACGAAATACAAGCTAAGGGGCACGCAAAGACAACCTACGGCGAAGCCGTGGAGCGCTATATAAGAAAATATCTAGCAGACGCTAGAGACAACGCCACAAGCAATGAGCAGATACAAGACGTGCTAAGGTTTCTTAATGATGTGTTTCTTGAGATTGCAGGAGCCGACACAGATATAGCCACAGAAACAGAGGACGACATCATAAGCCTAAGGGATGCCATTAGGGGACTGCCTAGGCGTAATATACAAAAATATAGGGCTATGCCTATAAAGGAACTCTTGGGGCTTGATATACCTCAAAGCAGCACTATAGCTCGGTCGACCGTAAACAAGCTTTTTAAATGGATGAGGGCTTTTTATTCTTATTGCAAGGCACAAAATATAATACAGCTCGACCTGGCGGCTGCCATACCGACTATAAGCCGTGCTACAAGCCCTCAAGATGAGCGCCTGCCTCTAACCTCTGACGAGATATTAAAGCTATTGAACTTATTAAGCGCTAACAAGCCTTTAAATAACGCAGTAAAAGCTTTAGCAACTAGCGGGCTAAGGTTATCAGAGCTCTATAAGTGCTCTATAGGCGAGCTAGACGGCGTTATAATATACGACCTCAGGAACACGACCAGCAGGCTAAAAACACTAACTAGCTATAGAGTAGTCCCTGTACACTCAAGCGTCGATATGGGGCTATTAGAAGCCAAACCAAACAAAGAGTACGTAGAGAAAGCGGTTAACAAAGTAATAAGAGAGCACATATCAGCCGATGGTCGTAAAGTCCTTTATAGCCTCAGGCATAGCTTTGCTACTGAACTAAAGACAAGAGGGGTTGAGCCTCTTATGATAACTGAACTAATGGGGCACTCGAGGGGCAGTATGACCTTTAGCAGATATGCGGGGAATTATCCTGTAAAAACACTTAAGGAGGCTATAGAGACACTAGACTTTATCTAAGGGGAATATTAGGCGGCTCTAGTGCCTTTAGTGGCTATGGGGCCTTGAGGAGAGCTTAAGGGGCCTATGATGGCTAGACAATAAACAATGAAAAAAGGAATATTAAAAAATGAAGATAGATAT
Source organism: uncultured Campylobacter sp. (assembly GCA_963519525.1). Classification (GTDB taxonomy): domain Bacteria; phylum Campylobacterota; class Campylobacteria; order Campylobacterales; family Campylobacteraceae; genus Campylobacter_A. The sequence continues at coordinate 4,863 of CAUQOI010000059.1, read as the reverse complement.
ATACATGGGAGATTTTGATTTTCAGGCTTACGCTGACGGGTCCGTCGGTATTACAAGAGGCGGAAGCTCTTATTGGGCTGACGGAGAGGACCTAAGGGGAACTGCCGTGTCTCAGCTGGTGGGTGAGCTAGAGGCCCTTATAGCTTCTAAGTTAAATGCTATAGCAGACATAGCGCGGCTTTATGATGAGGATTATATAACAGCGACTGAATACAACGAAATAGTAAGGACCTAGATTTAATCTACCTAGCTTTGGCGACCTAGGCAGGGATAAAGGGTGTCGTTACTGCCGACCCCCTTTGATTAGCTATCGTAAGCCAGTATCAAAGCTGCCTAAGTTTAACTTAGATAGGCTAGCGTGGGCTGTATCTGCTTCCACAAAAAAAGGAAGCAGAAGGGGTCATTACTGCTGACACCATTGGTAAGCTAGGGGCTCGCGTGGGCTGTATGGTTTTCGCCAAAAATGACAAAAACATAGAGCTCCCTACATTTAACGTAGGTAGCTCAAACTCCGATTTTAGTGTATTTACAAAGTGCGCTGGGGGCAAAAAAAACAAATAGGGCTAGACTAACCCCCTGCTCTTTAAATACTTACTAAGGCTTGCGACGCTACAGCTACTCATAGTAGGCTTTAAGTGAATATCTATAATCTTATTGAGGCTGAGCCCTAGCCTATACAGCTCTACTATTCGCTCTCTGTGGGCGTCGTACTTGCTAGCTTGTATAGTTCCCTTTGGCTTACCTAGAGCAACCCCCGCAGCCTTTCGAGCCCTTAAGGCCTCTTTGGTCCTCTGACTAATCAGGTCTCGCTCTAGCTCGCTAAAAAGCCCTAGTAGAGTTACCATAGCCTTGCTAGTAAAATCATTTTTATTATTTGGGTTGATGACTAGCCCCTGCTTGATTATGTGCAGCTCAGCCATAGCACACATAAGGCTATCTATGGTGGCTAATACTTCTTGAGTGGACCTGCCTAGCCTTGATAGCTCCGATACTAGAATAATATCTCCCTTGCTTACTTTGTCTATAAGCTCGTCTATGCGTCTGCTTACCGTGTCTTTACGTGAGCTTAAGGTAACGTCTATAAACTCAGACACCAAGAGGGCCCGCGCCTGTGCATAGTTTAATATCTCGTTGCGTTGGTTGCTTGTCATCTGCTTATCGGTTGAGACCCTTACATAGCCTATAGTTCTCATAGCTCCTCCTAGTAAACCCTTAATGTCTTTTATAGGTGGAATACTAGCATATTATAAACTCTTTGTCAAGGGATAAGATTAATAAATAGCTGGGGCTTTAATGATGAATTTTCTTTAAAAACCACATAATTATCACACCTTTTTCCATTTTTGTAAATTTATAGTATTCCTTCCCCAAAATGCTTCAAATTTTGGCTTTTGAGGTAAAACTTAAAAGCTCAAAGTTTTTTGTCGTAGTTACCTCTTTTATTTTAATGCTATAAATACTTACTTTACGCAAATTTGCGTTAATGTCTTAAGCTGCTTTAGTAAAACATATCAGAAAATTATTTTTGCCTAACTCTTAAACAAACTGGGGGAGCATTCATAAATTTCATAATCAACAAAAAAATATGGCTTAATGGAACTTAATACGAACATAAGGTGTACTAGATTCCGTTGAACCAAATAAAAATAGTAAAATTCCAAAAACAGACAATGATAAATTAGAATTTCAAAGGGGCAAATTTGACGATAGGCGGGCAAATAAAAAATACCGATAGTTCAAACTATCCAAATTTTAATACAAAATTTGCGAGAGATTACGATAAGAAGCCGCTAATTATCAAAGATTACAATCCCGAATTTGCCTTCATAGCTTCCATTGCATCTGTGCCGTTGATCATTTTGATGTTATTTTATTTCCCGACCAGCGAAGAGAAAATCATAAAGGTTCTTTTTTGCACCCCACTTTTGATTTTGCCTATTGTATTTGAGCATTGGTTTAACGATAGGCTCATCCATTTTAAGAATGACAAAATCGAATATCTAGTAAACTCAAAACTCAAACGCAGCATAAAAGTAAGCAAAATCTCAGACATAAAACGAACCGCTGACCTAGATACGAATACTTTCGGCACACTCCGCTAGTTTGCGCGGCACTGATCTTTGTTTATTTGATTTTAGGCTGCTTAGTGGAAGGGAAGGCGAGGTTTGCCCTGGCACTGGGATTTATCTTTTATGTATTCTTATTTTGTATTTTGCGGCGAGAATTTTATTTCAAATTCTCGGCAAAAAAGGAAAGTATAGGCACTTTGAAAACGTCGTAGTTTACGGCAAATTTGCTCAAAATTTCATAAATATACTGCCAAAACCGACTCACAAAGGAGTGAACTAAAAGCTTATTTTCTTAGAAAACTTGGTAAAAATATCGACAAGGCGGGCATAAAATTTTTTATATTTTCGATAAAAAGTGGAGCATTCGGGCAAATTTACCCGCGCCTACCTGCACTCTAGCTTTGTTATCGTTTGGGTATTTGCAAAGTACGACGGATAGGGCATCGAAACGCTAAAATTTCGTATCTGTTTAGGCGCGATATTTTTAGCGACGCTAGCGGTGATCTCCGCGACGTTTGAGCGCTCGTCGCCGCGCGAAAATAACGACAATCCGCTAGGCTTAAAGATAGAGCCGGCGATCGTCTCCTTGCTCACGGGGTTGTTGATGAGTTTCACGGTCAGATCGCAGTTTGCGATGCTAAACTCGCCCGTATTTCGCAGCGAGCCCTTAAACACGATGGTTTCGTTTCTTAGGACGCGGTGTCCGGAAAACTCCATTAGTACGGCCTTTTTAGTGTATTTATCCACGATCGTCATGAAAAAATATCCGAGCATCAGCGTCGCTACGACGTTTATCGCGACGTAAATTTTAAAAAATTTCGGGTTTTTTTCGCCGCGCGATATCAGCGCAAAAAGCATTGAGAGCAGCGCCAAAACCGCAAGCGCAATGAAGTGAAATACGTTAAAATACCCTTCCATCAAAAACACTCCGAGCTTGTCGTGACGTTGTAGTCCTGCGCGCGAAAACTATTTACCGCATGCGTGATCTCGCGCGTCGCATTTACGTCCAGCGCGTCTTTTAACACGATATTTTCCTTTAAAAACGGTTTTAGCTCGTTTGCGTATCGGCGCAGCGCATTGCCCGAGTTTTTATAAAAGCTAAGGCCGATTTTGCAGTAGTTAAACGGCTTTTTCGAGAGATTTGTTAGGCGCAGATCCACAAGCAGCGTGTTTGAGTACTCAAGTTGCTTGGTCGAGACTAGTTCGAGCGAGCGGGTTCGCAGATTTTCGTCTAAAAGCTTGGGCATAAAATACGCCCCGCATCCAAATCCCGCGATAGTGACGATCATCAGCGCAAAGCCTGCTAAATAGGACTTTGACGCGATATAAACGCAAAGTGAAACGAGCGCTAAAAAGGTCAAAAACATCCAGATATAGGCGGCAAAATCCACCCAGCTAAGGTGCGTCAGATAGAAATTCAGGCCTTGTTTTAGTTCGTTTATCATCTTGCCTCTTTGTTTCGTTTGCCTTGCGGCGAGCCAAATTTAAAATCCGCCTGCATAAAGCGTGCCAAATTTGACCGCTCTAGCCTTTTCGCGAGTTTTTTTCCTCTATGCCGCTCATCCCGAAACGGCGCGCAAGCTCGGCTTTGACGCGGTCAGGATGAATGCCGTGTAGCGCTAGCGCCACTAGCGAGTGAAAGCACAGATCGGCCGCCTCATAGATGATCTCCTCGGTCGGCGTTTTTGGCTTTTGGTTTTGAGACGTCTCGGTTTGGCTGTTTTGGTTTGCGCTTTCGTTTGAAATTTTAGCAAAATTTTCGTTTTGGGTTAAATTTGACGAAATTTGACCGCCGTTTGCGGCAGAGTTAAACTGCGCAGTTTCATTTTTGCGCGCCGAGGCGTCCTTGCACGCCATCACTAGCTCCGTAGCCTCCTCGCCGACTTTTTTTAGGATCGCATTTTCGCCCTTTTTAAACAGGCTAGCGACGTATGAGGTCTGCGGATCGGCGTTTAGCTTGCGGTCTAATATCGCATGATAAACCTCGTCGATTATGCCGTAGATCGGCTTTTTGGCTTGGTTTAAATTTTGCTCTTGCGTCAAATTTTGCTCGTCGGCGCTGGTTAAATTTGACTCGCCGCCGTCTCCAGAAATCTTTCTAAAAAAGCACGATTTTGCTCCGGTATGGCACGCTATGCCGCCGTTTTGAACGACTTTGAGCAGTATCGTGTCGTTGTCGCAGTCAAGGAAAATCTCGTCTATGGCCTGCGTATTTCCGCTCTCCTCGCCCTTTTTCCAGATGCGGTTTTTCGTGCGCGAAAAATAATGCGCAAAGCCCGTTTTTAGGCTCAAATTTAGCGCCTCTTCGTTCATATAAGCAAGCATCAAAACCTCGCCGCTCGAGCTTTCTTGCACGACGGCGGGCAATAGGCCGCCCACTTTTTCCCAATCTATTTTCATTTTATTTCCTTTTCGGCTACGGGTTTGGCTTGGCGCGCGGGTAAATTTCGAGCGGTATAAAAAGTAGCGCCGCTCGTTTAAATTTAGCAAATTTTAGAGCTCAAATTTGACTTCAAATTTGAGCATAAAAAGGCGAAGTTTTGCAAAAATATTTACTTCGCAAAACGCTACGCCCGCTTTTGGATGATTTTGGAGTTACTTGGGTAAATTTAGCGGTGAGCTTGACTTTGCTTGCGGTTGCAAGCGGCAACGAAACAAAGCCATCCAAGCTAAATTTAGCCGACCCCGCAAAAGGCACCCGCCTGCAAAGCACAAAAGACAAGCCGCTTCAAGCAAAAGTTATTGCGTTATCGCGCTTTGCTTCGCCTTATCCTTCGTATCTACCCAGATATTC
>CAUQOI010000058.1:0-12582 GCA_963519525.1 uncultured Campylobacter sp. | reverse complement strand
GCAACGCCGCTTTCGTTTGGAAACGCCGCATTTTCGCTGCTTTTTAGCTCGCCGAAATTTTCGTAAAACATCTCCAAGCTCTCAAAAAAGCTACTCTGACTGCGCTCGGCCGTCGCTATCAAATTTGCAAGCGCCTTTAGCAGTCGCATATCCTTACTCACGCTATCGACAAACTCGCCTCGCTGCAGCTCGTTTAAATTTTCGCTCACTTCAAAATCCGCGCTCAGCCCCAAATTTAAGCAAAAGCTGCGCAAGATACCGACGAAAAACGAGTCAAACGTGCCGATTTTTAGATCGCTTTCTAAAAAATGAGTCGCCCGCGCGTCGCGCAAGGCTAAAATTTCATCCCTGCCCGCGCCCAAAATTTGCTCCAGCTCGGCTAGCTCCGCGCCCTTTTCCTCGAGCCGCAAAAAGGTCTGCACGATGCGCTCTTTCATCTCATTAGCCGCCTTTTTGGTGAAGGTCAGCGCCGTGATCTCGCGTGCGTCGGCGCCCGATAGCAAAATCGCGATAAAACGCACGCTAAGCGCAAAGGTCTTGCCGCTGCCCGCACTCGCCTCGAGGGCCAAAAACGGCTTCATAGCTCGCCTTTCACTAAAATTTTATAGTCTTCGTATTCGCTCATCGCGCCCTTTGCCTCCCCGAAATTTATCGGCGTGTTGTTGATAGATTTTAGCTGCTCGATCGCCTCTGCAAGCGCCTCTGTGCTAGCCTCGCCCGCCACCAAGTTCATATTATCTTTAAGATCGTAAAAGTACCCCTCGCAAGGCCTACCCACGAGCGCCTCGTAAAAGGGCAGTTGCAAGGATTTAGCGTCAAATTTTCCGCTTTTATAATCAATCACCGCCAGCTCGCCGCCGCGCCCGTCTATGCGGTCGATTTTGCCGGTTATGCGCACGCCTGCAAACACGCTATCAAGCTCTTTTTCGAGCCCCTGCACGCGCCATCCCGCCTCATATCTCGCGTCCTCTACGGCCTTGAAATTCTGCATCTTTATCATCGTTATCTCGCGCTCTAGCGGCGGCGTGTTTAGCTCTCTTAGCACTGTTTCAAATTTAGCGAGATCAAACCTCTCAAATTTAGAATAATACTCAAAAAGCGCCCTGTGCAGCGAGTTGCCAAAGTCCGCCGCGGAAGCCGTTTGCGGCATCACGGGCGGCTTTACGCCCAGGATATATCTGTAATAATACCGCCGCGGGCACTGCAAATAGGTGTTTAGCCTGCTAAAAGAGAGCGGGATAGCAAAAAAATCGTGTTTGACGATGATATCCTGCTCGAAAATTTTAGGCTTTGCGAGCGTTTTTAGAGTAAATTTTATAAAATTTAGCGCTCGCGGGTTTTGGCTCGGCGTTTCGTTTTGCGCGGCGTTTTCGTCAAATTTGTCGGCAGAATTTGCGTCCGAATTTAGCTCGCCCTCCGCGTCAAATTCAAACAAACTCCGCTCTTTGGCGATTTTTGCTTGTTTAGGTTTAGCGTCGTTCCTTTCGTCAAGATGCGGGTTCATCTCGGCCTCAAATTTTTGCTCGTCCGCAAAACCGGCATCCGCGTCAAATTCGCCGTTAAACAGCGCTGCATAGCTCTCGTCGCTAAATCTCGCGTCCTCCACGGCGTTAAATTCACCGAGAAATCTCGACGCGATTTTCTCCTCGTTTGCCGCGTAGCATATCGCCGCTTTTTTCGCGCCGCCGATTAGGCTCTCGTAGTAAAATCTCTGCAAATTTTCGCGGTCTACGTAGCCGATCAGACCCGCCTTTTGGCGCACGCGCGAGCTTAAAAACATCTCGTTTACGCTGCGCTTTGGTACCAGATCGTCGTTAAAATCAAGCACTATGACGCCCTCAAATTTAAGCCCGCGACTCTCCAAAACACCCATGACGCCGATCTTGCCGCCGCCTACGTGATCAAGCCTTAAGCGCGCTAGCTTTATCAAAAATATCTCGCAAATTTGACGCAGCGTAAAGCTAAAATATCGCGCCAAACTCTGCGCGTAAAATAGCTCCTCTCGCGCTTTTTGCGCGGCGGCGGGGTCGCTCTCAAGCGCCAAAATCTCCTCCATAAGCGCCTTAAAATCCTCAAACGAGCAAGGCGCCTCAAAACCGTTTTTAAATTTAGCAAACAGCTCGGAGCCGGCGCCAAATTCGTGCAGATTAAACTCGAATTCGTTAAAACTCGCGTAGTTATCCTCGCTCAAATTTACGCGGATTTTGTCGTTTATCGCGGTCACTATGCACTTTAAAATTTGAAAAAATCGAGTTCGCGTGAAGCTCTCGCCCATCGCGAAGTTAAACATCTTGCCGCGGTCGTGCAGGCGCAAGATCTCGGCAAAGCTCTCATCGGGCAAGATGACGGCGATGTTTTCGGGCTTGATGCCATCAGCTACAAACTCGCTAGCCTTTGCCATCGCGTAGGCCGCTTGCAGGCTTCTAGCGCTAAAGCTTCTTTTTAAAACGAGCGGATTTTTACGCACGGCGCCCGTTTTTTTTAGCTCGCTCGAGCTCAAATTTAGCTCAAATTCGCAGTATAGGCTAAACTCGCTCGCGTCAATGCCCGAAATTTCGGCTAGTTTTAGGATCAGTTTTTTGTTAAATTTACTGGTTTGAAAGATGATTTTTAGCGTCGTTAGCTTGGCTATCTCGCTAAACAGCTCCCACTCAAATTCGCTCAAAAAGCCGTCCACCTCAAGATAAATCTCGCGAAATTCTCTGACGAACCCGCCGTTTAGCTCGTAAATTTCAGGTAGCGCGATGCCGTCGTATAGATTTTCGGCCGCGAGCAGCTCCTTATATCGCGCAAGCACCGCCTCGAGGATACCAAGATGCTCCTCGTAATCGGCGTAAATATCGCTAAATTTCAGATCCGCTACGCTCTTTTTGCTGATGGCGAGCTCCTTAAAAAAGCTAAAAAGATAGTCGTTGTTTTTCAAAAAGGCAAAAAACTCGGACGGGATACGCAGCCGCTCGGAGGCCTCCCTCACGCTCGCGCAGGCTCGCTGCATCAGCACCAGTGCGTACGCCTCGTCCGCCTCGAAGCGCCCAGGCACCAGCACGGCCTTTTGCTCAAACTGCGCTATCGTCATGGCCTTGGGCACGAGTTCGTTTTGAAATTTCGCGTTAAATTCGCGGATCTTTCGCGAGTTGGTAAAGATATAAAGTTTATCTAAATTTTGCATAGAGGCTCTTTGTTTTTTGGCGCAATCATAGCCCATAGCGGCTGAAAATCAAAGAAAACTAGCGCGCTTCAAAGCTAAATTTATAAAAGCCCGTGTCGTTTGCGTCGGAGATTTTTAGCAAAATTTGCCATCTGCCTTTTTTTGGGAGCCTTACGGGCTGAGTTTTTAAAATTTGTCCGTCGAATTCGGCGTTTAAATTTTGATTTTGCTCGTTCGTCGCGGGCCTGGTTAGTAAAATCTCGTGTGTGAAATTTGACGCTAAAGAGCCGTTTTTAGGCGCGACGGCGATCTTAAAATATCCGTTTAACCCGTCAAATTTCGGCTCAAATTTAAGAGCGTATTTGGCATCAAATCTGCGCTGGCTAGCCTCGATCTCGTTTATATTTTCATCGACGTTTTGGTAGCGCTCGAAGTAAAACTCGTCCATCTCCACGGGGTTTTTGACGGCCAGGGCAACGGTCGCTACGCAGGAGGCGACTATCAAAATAAGCGCGGTAACGATAGCGTGAGGCCAGTAGTTTTTAGCCATTTTTCCTCCTAAATTTTCTAAACGCGGCGACGCAAACGACAAGCACGATAGAGCCGTAGATAAAAATCCTAAACGCATCAAGCGTCAGGCGGTTTTGGTTGCCGATCGCGTTTTGCAGGCTCACGCCTTTACTTGCCGCGATCCGTTCGGCAAGATCGGCGTAGCCGTTTAGCACGGCGGCGTTAAAGATATCTTTGCCGTTTTTGGACGCTAGTATCGGCAAAATAGAGCCGGAGCTTGGATATGGGCTTAAAATTTTCTCTTTATCAAAAAGCTTAAGCGTCTCGGAGTCGGCAAAAATTTCCACCTTATGCTCCGCTTTAGCAAGCATCAAAAGCGCGTAAGGCGGGGTCAAATTTAGCTGCGCGGCCGCTTCTTTTAGCGTTTTGCCCTCTAAGCTCTCGTAAACCGCGACCCCCGCAAACACGCCGCTTTTACTTGCTAGATCCTCGCCTAAAACCGCGATTTTATCGCTCACGGCCTGGCTTAGGATGTTTTGATTTACTAAAACTATCTCGCGAGGCAAATTTGAGCCCTGCGAAGTCGCCGCGCCGTAAAAAAGAAAAAGCAAAAAGATAAAAAATGCGCGAGTAAAATTTGCAAATTTGAGCGCAGAGAAGCGGCGAAATGCAGTCAAATTTAAATTTAGAAAACTCCTTGTAAATTTAACGCATCGAAAAAAAGCGAGCGCAGTCAAATTTGAGCTAGTAAAATTTATAAATTTCATCGGCCAAGTCGCGTATTTTCGCGCAAAACACAAAGCGTGCCGCTAGGATTTAAGCGCAAAATTTGAAAAAGAGTGACAAGGTCTGCGCTCTTTGATTTATCAAATTTCATCCCACAAAAAGGTGATTTGGCGTTAGCACCGTCCACGCAGCGATGAGGGCGGTCGCAACGAGGCCGGCGACGATGATTTTTTCTAAAACCGCTTGCATGACTACTCCTTCACGCGCACTTGTTTGGCGTTATCTGCGCTTTTCATCTTTAGCTCGGAGGCGTTTAGCGTGTATGGCTTTTGCGCGACTTCTTGCTGGAGCTTGATCGCATAGTACGTGAGCGTCGCTAGGATCGCTAGTAGCAGCCCGGTCGCGATGAGTAGCCCCGTCACGCCGTGGAGGCCGAAAACGTTTCGATTCGTGTTTTCCATTTATTCTCCTTTAGAAAGCGAGATAACGTACTCGCCGACCGCTTTTTGCTGCAAGGCGTTTAGTCTGCCGTCGTTAAATTTAGGCATCGCGCCGATAGCGCCCTTTTTACCGCGCTGCAGCACGTCCTCGACAAAAGACGCCGTGCCGTATTTGGATAGATCAGGGCTCATACCCTCCATACCCTTGCCGTCCTCGCCATGGCAGGCTGCACACGCCGCAAATAGCTCCTTGCCGCTAGCTACCAAATTTTCGTTTTTAGTCTTTTTTATGCCAGAAATTTCTTTAGCGATGTAGGCCGCAATCGCCTTTGCGCCCTCCTCGTCAGCCATGCCCGCAGGCATCTCGCCCATCGGGTAATCAAGGCCTTTTGAACCGTTTATTATCGCGTTATAGATCCCCTCTTCGCTACCCCAAACCGCGAGATCGGCCGCTTTGCCGTTTATGCCGTCGCCGGTGATACCGTGGCAGGCCGAGCACTGCACCAAAAACACGCTCTCGCCCATCGCGTGAAGCGTCTTGGCGTCCGGATTTGCGAAGCTTTTTTCAAATTTAGCGTTCGCAGCGGTAACTTCCTCGTTGTATTCGCCGATCTGCGAGTAGGAGTTTAGCGGATAGCCCGCGAGCATATACCATATAGCCCACACGATAAGTACGACGTACGTCAAAGCCCAGCCCAGCGGTACGGGATTTTTGTACTCGCCTATGCCGTCCCAGCTATGCTCGCTTAGCTCGGCATCCGGTTTTGCAACCTTCATTTGTCCGACCAAGCGATTTACTACGATGTATGTGGCTAAAATAATTACGATAGCGCCTATTAGTCCTAATAAATTTACGTTATCTTCTAAATTAAACCATTGCATTATTTTTCCTTTTTAGCGTTTTGCTCTATGGACGCAGACTCTAAAATTTCCTCGTCGATGCCGTCTTTTAGGGCAAGATCGGAATATCTTTCGTAGTTTCGCCTGCCGCCCTTTTCGGATCTATACAGATGAAAATAGTATCCGTAAAGAAGCGCGGCGCACACGGCTAGAAAGATAAAAGCTCCGTATCCTTGAATCTCTCTTAGAGTCTGCGCATCCATAAAAATTTGCCTATTTTAAGCTATTTAGATAGGCGATTAGCGCCACTATCTCGCGGATCTCTCCGCGCTCGAAGGCCTTTTTGACCTCCTCATCCTTCATCTCCTCAACTACAGCGGCGGCTTCTTCTTTAACCGCTGCTTGCGCCTCCTCGTAGGTGCCTAGTCTTGGCATACCCTCTACGTCGTACGGCGCGCCGAATACCTTTTTCGTCGTTACCGCCTCGCCGTATGCCGTCTCGATGTCGGCGTTGTTGCTAAAGTGATGCTTATAAGCAGGCATTATAGAACCAGGTACCACGGAGGTCGGCTCTTTCATGTGATTTTCGTGCCAGTCGGTGGTGCGGTAGTTGCCCACGCGCCAAAGGTCGGGGCCGGTTCTCTTTGACCCCCAAAGATGCGGGCGATCAAACGCATACTCGCCGCTAAGCGAATACATGCCGTATCTATCGGTCTCGGCCTTAAAAGGGCGAATTTGCTGCGTATGGCAGGCGTTACAGCTATCTTTCATATACACGTGTTTGCCCGCAAGCTGTAAAACCGTGGGCGGCTTGGTGCCCTCAAGCGGCCTAGCTCTGTTGGCAAAATCAGGCAAAATCTCGATCACGCCCGCATAGGCGATGATTACAAAAACCATAACCGCGAAAAAGAAGGGATTTTTTTCTAACCAACTAAACATTAGCAACCTCCTTTACGCCCGCAGGACTCGCGCTTAGCGGCTCTTTTACGAGCGCTTTGGCGCCAAAACTCTTGTAGATATTATAAACAAATATAAAAAATCCAAGCAAATAGAGTAGTCCGCCTACGGCTCTGATCCAGTAGTACGGCACGATGTTTATCACCGTATCGATAAACGAATAGGCTAAATTTCCGTATTCGTCGGTCGCGCGCCACATCATACCCTGAGTGATACCCGCGATCCACATCGACGAAAAGTAAAGCACTATGCCGATAGTCTGTATCCAAAACTGAGTTTCCATCAAGGATTTTGAGTAAATTTCGCGTTTAAATACGCGAGGCGTCATGTGATAAAGCGCCGCCATCGTCATAAAGCCGACCCAGCCTAGCGTACCGTCGTGCACGTGACCCGGCACCCAGTCGGTAAAGTGCGCTAGAGCGTTTACGGACTTGATCGCTAAAATCGGTCCCTCAAGAGTCGAAAACATATAAAACGTCGAGCCTAAAATCATAAATTTGATAAGAGGGTTTTCTCTAAGCTGCTGCCACTCGCCGCGCATCGTTAGGAGCATATTTATCGCAGATCCCCAAGACGGCAGTATCAAAACCACCGAAAACACAGAGCCCATCGTCTGCATCCAGTCAGGCACCGCAGAGTAGATCAGATGGTGTCCGCCCGCCCAAAGGTAAAGGAACATGAGGCTCCAAAACGAGAAAATAGAAAGCTTGTAGGAAAATATCGGCTGACCGCTCTCTTTAGGAAGGAAGTAGTAAATTTGAGCGATTATCGGCACGGTAAACACAAACGCCACTGCGTTATGCCCGTACCACCACTGTACTAATGCGTCGTTGGCTCCGGCATACATCGAGACCGAGTGCCACCAGTTGCCGTAGCCAGAAACTAGCTTGGTCGGCACGGCCATGTTGTTAAAAAGATAAAGCATCGCGATGCCGAGAAACGTCGCGATAAAGTACCAAACCGAGATATAAAGCGTCCTCTCGCGGCGGATACCGATAAGACCGAATATACTAACGCCCCAAAGCACCCAAAGCACGACCACGCCGATATCTAGCGGCCACTCTAGCTCGGCGTATTCTTTTGACGTGCTAACGCCGGCAAAAAGGCTAAATACGCCGCCGGCCATCACCAGCATATATATCCAAAAGTGTAGCTTGCCCACCGCCATCAAAAACGGCGACTCGCTCATCGAGACCTTCAAAACCCTCTGTCCGATATAGTACCACGTCGCAAATACGCCCGAAAGCATGAATCCAAATATCACGCCCGCCGTGTGTAGCGGTCTTAGGCGGCTAAAGGTGCCGTATTCGCCCGCGAGATAGTTCAGATCGGGATATGCCATCTGAAAGGCTATCAGCACGCCTATGCCCATGCCGACTATCCCAAACAGTATCGTCGCGAACATAAAATACTTGGCGACCGTGTAGTCGTAGCTTAGCGCCCTGTCTAGTCGCATCGATATCCTCCTTTGTTTATTTTATTACGAAAATGTTATTTTACTAAAATTTAAGCGCAAAATCGCTTAATCGTTTTAAATTTACGCTACTTTAAATTTTACTTTTTTAGCTCGATTTTATAGCCTAGACCAGGCGAGTTTTTGATGAGACCGGCGCCTACCTTATCGCGTATTCTCTTAATAAATGTTCTAACGGCCGGATCGTTTACCTTTTCGCCAAACCACACCACGTTTCTGATCTCCTCGGTTAAAACGAGCGTACCTATGCGCTTAACTAAAAGCGAGATAAAGGCCAGCTCTTTTTTGGTTAGCGCGATCTCGACGCCGTTTTTTACGAGTACTTTTTTGGTTTGATTAAACGAATATCCGCCCGAAATCTCAATGATATCGGCGCCTATGATTTTAGTTTTTACGATCTGTTCTAACACGACGAAAAGCTCGTCCATGTCGATAGGCTTGATGACGTATTTATCGATGCCCACATCGATAGCTTTTAGTAGTTTCTCCTTTTCGCTATACGCGCTTAGTATCACTACGGGCGTATTTTTTGAGAACTCTTTTATCTGCCTTGACATCTCAAGTCCGTCCATGATAGGCATCATGATATCGGCTATCACGATATCGGGGCTAAATTTTTTAAATTTCTTAAGACCTTCGTCGCCGTTTGAGGCCGAAATAACCTTTTGAAATACGCCGCCAAAAACCTCTTGCATCGACTCTCTTATACTGTCCTCGTCCTCTACTAGTAGTAGCGTTAGCTCTTTAAAATTTTTCATTTTCCATCCTTTAGCGGCAGTTTTATCTCAAATTCCGCTCCAAATTTTACGTTTTTAGCGCCGGCGCTTCCGCCGTGATTTTTGGCTATGCTTTTTAGCATATATAGGCCGATACCGGTGCCTGCGCTCGGGTGCTTAGTAGTGAAATACGGCTCAAAAATTTTGTCCATTATCTCCTCTTTTATGCCGCCGGCGTTATCCGTTACTCTTATGATAGCAAATTTATCCTTTGTTTCTAACGTTAGCGTTACTTTTTTATCGTTTTTTTTATTTGCCAGCGCATCTTTGGCGTTAGAAAGCAGTATGATCACGGCCTGACAAAGCTGCGACTCGAAACCGTAAATTTGACCCTCGCTTTTTAGCTCTAAATTTACGTCTATGCCCTCTTTTTCGTAGGTTCCCTGCACCATCTTTAGCGCGTTTTCTACCGCAGCCGATGGCAAGAAAGCCTCCCTCTCGCGCTCGACGCTAAAAAAGTTTCTAAAATCCTCAATCGTCTGCGACATGCCCTTTATCACGCGCTTTGCATGCTCGTAGCCGGCCTCGAATTTCTCGTTTGCCTTGACGCTCTCTTTTAGTTTAAAAAGCGTGATGCTAAGCTCGTTTAGCGGTTGGCGCCACTGATGGGCGATATTTGCGATCATTTCGCCCATCGAGGCAAGACGCGACTGCAAAAAGAGCATTTTGGTCTTTTCCTCGTTTTTCTTGATCTCGGCTTTTACCAAATTTTCTAGATTTTGGTTTAAATTTACGAGCTTGGCCGTCTGCTCGGCAACCCTGTTTTCGAGACTTTCGTTTAAATTTAGCAGCTCTTTTTTCGTCTTTTCAAGCTCGTTGTTTAAATTTATCACGTCCGTCACGTCGTACCTGATCGCAAGAAACTCCTCGATCTGCCCGCTTAAATCCAAAATCGGCATGATAGTCGTGTTTAGATAGACGTCGCGGCCGTCTTTGGTGCGGTTTCTTATCGTGCCTTTGTGCACTTTTTTGGCTAAAATCGTATCCCAAAGCCGCGCAAAAACCTCCTTTGGCACCTCGGGATGGCGCACGATGTTGTGATTTGCGCCGATTAGCTCCTCACGCGAAAAGCCAGACATCTTGCAAAACTCATCGTTTACGAAGGTAATAGTGCCGTTAGTGTCGGTCTTTGAGACGATGTTACTGGTCTCGATAGCCTCTTGATACTGCCTGAATCTTTCTTTGATGTTATCCATTGCTCGCCGTAAATCCTATAAAAGATAGATAAATTCCGTAAATTATTATCGCCGCGCCGCTTAAATTTAGCGTATGTTTTTTAAATTTTTCGCTCGCAGCCTTTAAAACCAGCGCGTAAAAACTCATCGCAAAAAAGCTAACCGCGCCAAACGTAGCCGCGATCGCCGCGCCCTTTACCCCGCTGCCGCTAGCTACGGCTAAAGCTAAAAAATAATAAACCACCCCGCACGGCAGTAACCCGTTTAAAAACCCGAGCGTTAAAAACCCCGGCACGCTATTTTTCGCGATCGCGGATTTCATTTTTTCGTTTAAAATTTTGGATAAAAATGCGTTTTTCTCGATGAAATTAAGTAGCGTCCCGCGTCTAATGAGCGCCACTCCCAAAATCGCCATAAAAACGCCGACGGCAAAGAACAAGTAGCCTCGCGCCGCAAGAGATAGCGTAAATACGCCGCCAAACGACCCGAAAATAAAGCCGAGTAGCATATAAGCGCAAATTCTAGCCAGGTTATATCCCGCTATCATCGCCGCGCTAAAAATTTTACCTTTGCCGCTCAAAAACCGCGCGAGCAAGATAGCAAAACCGCCGCACATACCTGCGCAGTGACCCACCGAACTAAGCGCCGCGACACTCAAAATCGAAACAAACTCCGAGCCGCTCATCAAATTTGACCGTAAAATTTCATTTGCGATTTTTAGCCGCACTAGAGTTAAATTTGACCCGCAAATTTAACCCTAAATTTTGCTCAAATTTGACCGCGACTAGCAACTATAAAATTTCTAAAAATTGTTTAAAGATATATTTGCTCTCGCTCGGCCCGCCGCTAGCTTCGGGGTGATGCTGCACAGAAAATACCGGATAGTCCTTATATCTCACGCCTTCGATCGTACCGTCGAAAAGATTTCTATGCGTGATCTCGGCGACCTGCGCGATCTCCTCTGGAACGTTGTAGTTGTGATTTTGCGCCGTTATCTCGACTGCTTTGGTTTGCAAATTTAAAACCGGGTGATTTGCGCCGTGCTGACCGAATTTTAGCTTGTACGTCTCAAAGCCAAACGCGTTGCTAAGTAGCTGATGGCCGAGGCAAATACCAAAAATCGGCACTCGCGCTTCGATCAGTTTTTTTATCTGCGCGATCTCGTTTTTTAGGGCCTTTGGTTCGCCTGGACCGTTTGAGAGAAACACGCCGTTTATCTCGCCGCTTTTAAATTTAGCGATGAGCTCGTCTGCTTGCACGTCGTGCGGGTAAATTTGCGTCTCAAGGCCCATTTCGCAAAGCTCGTTTAGGATGTTTCGCTTCACGCCGTAGTCGATGACGGCGATCTTTTTGCCGTTTGGCTTTAGCGCAGAGTAGGCTTTGCTCGCGGGATCCCAAGCGCCGTTTTCGTGAACGCAAATTTGCTTCGTGCTCACCTTTGCGACGTAGTTTATCTCTGAGATTCTAGGCGAGTTATCGAGCAGCTTTTTTAGCTCTTTTTCGTCTGAAATTTCAGTCGAGATCACAGCGTGAAGCGCGCCGTTATCGCGTAGCATCTTGGTTAAGAATCTAGTGTCGATATCGTAAACGCCGAATTTCCCTTGCTCTTTGAAAAATTCTTCCAAGCTTTTTTGCGAGCGGAAATTTGACGCGGTAGAGTTAAAGTCCCTCATCAAAACGCCGCTAGCGTGGATTTTGGCACTCTCCATATCGTCTTCGTTTACGCCTACTATACCGATCTCGGGCATCGTAAAGACGATAAACTGCCCCGCATAGCTAGGATCGCTCATGATCTCTTGATAGCCGGTTAGGCTCGTATTAAAGACCATTTCGCCGCTAGCCGTACCGCTCGCGCCAAAGGCCTTAGCCTGCAAAAAAACGCCGTTTTCAAGGTATATATAAGCTCTCACAGCATGCCTCGTTTTCTTAGCTCGTCCTCGTAGAGCCGCTCAAATACGATGTCGTACTCCTCGGTGCCCGGGATCAATTTGCGCTTGTAGCCGTCGATCTTGTCGATGACCACGTCTTGTAAAATTTCATACGTTTTTAGATAGTCTTCGATCGAGCCGTAGATGATATTTTTGATACGGTTTTCGGAGACTGTGTAGTCGATGAGTCCCTTTTTCCAAGCGCCCTCAAGCACTAGGTGGGCGACGTTGCTAAAGCGGTCTTCGTATGTTAGGATCACGCCGTACTCTTTAGCCAGCTTCTTTTTTACGAGCCAAAACATATTTTTTCTATCGACTTGCATGCTCTCCATATCGTCTTCGTTCTCAGCTAGCACCTCGTTTACGCGCTCTTCAAGAGCCTTTTCTTTTTGCAAATCGTTATCTAAAATTTCTTTCGCGCATGCCGCTACGGGCTCTACTCCGCGCGTTAAATTTACGAATCCGGACTTTAATAAATCAATAGCGATTTTGTGCGCAATGTAGGGTGTGTGTGGGAGTTTTATACGCATTTTTACCTCTCTTTTTGGGCTTGATTTTAACCAAAATTTGGTAAGAAATACCTAAAATCTCACGGAGTTTTTGTTTTG
>CAUQOI010000057.1:0-12788 GCA_963519525.1 uncultured Campylobacter sp. | reverse complement strand
AACTCGTGGTCGTGCGTGCCGGCGTGCGCGTGCTACTTGACGGCGTCGCCATCAGGGGCGCGGCGAGCTTTGATCTCTCTAGCCTTAGCGGCGAGAGCGCGCCTGCGTATCTTAGCGCAAAAGATGGCGAAAACGAGATAAAAAGCGGCTCCGTGTGCGTGGACGGCACGCTGGTTTATGAGGTCGGCGCCGTATTTAGCGAGTCGGTGCTAGCCCGTATCATAAATCTGCTAGAAACCGCCGCAGCCAAAAAGCCGCGTATTCAAGCAATCGCAGACGCTATCGCGGCGAGGTTTTCGGCCGCTATCACGGTTCTAGCTCTAGCGACGTTTGCGTTTTGGTTCTGGCGCACGGGCGAGCTCTCTACTGCACTCATCGTCGCGATCTCGGTCGTGGTGATCTCGTGCCCCTGCGCGCTGGGACTTGCTACGCCCGTTAGCACGCTCGTTGCGCTTGGGGCGGGCTTTAGGCGCGGGATACTTTTTAAAGAGGCGCGCATCATCGAAAGCCTAGCAAAGTGCGATACGGCCGTGTTTGACAAGACCGGCACGCTCACGTCGGGGCGGCTTAGGGTGAGTAAATTTACGCACGCGGGCAAATTTGACGCAAGCGCGCTTTTTTCGCTGGTTAGCGGCTCGGATCATCCCGTTAGCCGCGCGGTTGGCGAGTATCTGAGCGCAAATTTTAGGGATTTAAAACTTTTAGAGTTAAGCGGCTTTGAAAACATCGCGGCGCGCGGAGTAAGGGCTAAATTTGGCGGCATAAATTTAGCCGGCGGGAGCGAGAAATTTATGCGAGAGCTAGGGCTTTATGACGGCGAAGCGGTGCGTGGGACTTGCTATTTTTTCGCCGCTGACGGGCAGATCACGGCGGTATTTGAGCTAGAGGAGAGCCTAAAAGAGGGCGCCAAGGAGTGCGTAGATGCGCTAAAAAACGCGGGTATGCGCGTAGCAATGCTAACGGGCGATAACGAATACGCCGCAAAGCGCGTGGCAGAGGAGCTAGGCGTGGGCGAAACGATCGCAAACGCTCTGCCCACGGACAAGGCCGCATACGTGGAGCAGCTGTCGCAGCAAGGGCGAAACGTGCTGATGATAGGCGACGGGATCAACGACGCCGCCGCGCTCGCGCTCTCAAGCGTGGCCGTATGTATGGGCAGCGGAGCGGCCGTGAGTATCGCAAAAAGCGACGTCGTGCTGATGAGAGACGACCCCACCTCGCTCGCAGCTGCCGTAGCGCTCGCGCGTAAAACCTATCGCATCGTGCGGCAAAATTTGGCCTTTTCGCTCGTTTATAACGCCGTGACGATACCGTTAGCTATGGCCGGCTACGTAGCGCCCGCCGTGGCCGCGCTCTCGATGTCGCTAAGCTCCGTTGCGGTCGTGCTAAACGCGATGCGGGCTAGGAGCGATCGATGAGCGGGGCGGTCGTGGCGATGATGATCGGGGTTTCTACGTTGCTTGGCGCGTGCGGGTTGGCGGCGCTGCTGTGGGGGCTTAAAACCAGGCAGTTTGATGATGAGCGCAAATTTTTGGACGGGACGAAATTTGACGACGA
Source organism: uncultured Campylobacter sp. (assembly GCA_963519525.1). GTDB lineage: Bacteria > Campylobacterota > Campylobacteria > Campylobacterales > Campylobacteraceae > Campylobacter_A. The sequence goes on along the minus strand of CAUQOI010000057.1, from coordinate 11,231 downwards.
AGACGCGCTAAACGACGCCTATGAGCTAGAGCTTCGCCGCAAAGAAAAGGGATATAAGCCGCCTGATTGAGGTGAATTTACGCACTTATTTGACTCGTCTTTGCCGCTAAAATTTGGTTATTTTGGGTTATAAAATTTGCCGCGAAATTTGATTTTGAGCGTGGGCGACATTTGCGTTTTAAATTTAATGGCGAGTGTTTGGAGTCAAATTTGGACTATAAATTTTCATTCATTGCGGTTAAATTCGTCGTTAAATTTCGACTAACTACGGCATAATGACGGGCAAAAATTTGAGCATTGGATTTTGGCGTCTTGGACGGCAAATTTACCCTGCAAAATAGCAAAAGCGCGCAAGTGTAAGCTGGCAGAGTAAAAATCGGTTGCCATTTGCTAGCAAAGCGGGTCGTCGGCAAATTTAGCCTCTTGTCGGCCTAATTTACTCAGTCTAGCGATGCCACGCAATCACATCAAGATCGCCGCTTGACGCACCCACCGGGTATGCCGCCTGCTTGGAGTTTAGGCGGCCCGGAGCCGTTTTAAATTTAATCGCTGCAATCACCGAGCGGGCGCGTTTTAATCCTGTAAATTTTGTTTTCTTGTAAAAGCCTTGCTCTCGCAAGCCCTCTTAGTCTACTTTTAGCTTTTTAACGATATGATTCCGCAAATTTAAACAAAGGAAACAACATGAAAACGCTAGTTATCTTATCGCACCCAAATCTCGCCGCATCTCGCGTAAACAAAGCCTTATCGCAGGTAGCAAAGGCTGCTGCGGACGTTGAAGTGCGCCATTTGGAGGGGCTTTACGGCCTAGATATCGCGCGCATAGACGCTCGCGCAGAACAAGACGCGCTAGCAGGTGTCGAGCGCATCGTATTTTTGTACCCGATGCACTGGCTAAACGTACCGCCTATGCTAAAAGCCTATATCGACATCGTCTTTTCGCACGAGCTGGTGGGTTCCGGCGCGCTTAAAGGCAAGGTCTTGCAGCTTGCGTTAAGCGTCAGCACTCCGCTTGGCGAATACTCTAAACAGGGCGCGATCGGCTTTAACCTGGATGAAATTTTAACGCCGCTTAAGATCGCGGCAAACTACTGCGGTATGGACTTTGCCGTGCCGTTTGTCAGCAGCGGATTTGAGCCGGGTGAGTTTGGCGACGATGCCGTAGATGCCGCAGCCGCGCGCTTTGGCAAGCTTTTACGAGGAGAGCTAAGTCCTAACGAGTATCAAATTTAGTTTTGCCGTCCGTAGTTACAAGCTCGTGATTTTAAGTGAAGCCGCTAGCCCGGTTTTTAGCGAGTCGGCGCTGTCGTATATAATAATTTTGCTCGAAATCGCCGCGCTCAAAGTATGATTTAAGCATTGCGAACGAGTAAAGTCTATGTGCGAGATTGACGCGGTCGCTTCGTAGTTCATCTCGTCGACCGCCGATATTTTTTATGTTAAAATTGCAGGTATTATTTCAAGCTATCGATATACTCGCTAACCGCCTCCATATCCTCGTCGCTTAGGTTTTTAGCGTGTAGATGCATGACTTTGCCCATGCCAAAGGCGTTGTTTGAGCCGTCTTTGTAGCTTTGTAGTGCTTTTATGCGGTCCTCTTTGCTGATGCTAGTTAGCGCAGGCACTTTGTTTGCGTATTTTGCGTCCGCTTTTTCGCCGTGACAGGCTGCGCATTTTTTGTAAATAGCCGCGCCATCGGCCGCAAGCAGAGATAAATTTAACGCCAAAACGGCAGTTGCAATGTGATAGATTTTCATCTTTCGTCCTTTTTGATAGAAATTTAGACGAGATTATAGCCCTAAAAGCTTAAAAGAAAAGAAATTTTATAAAAAAGTTACTAAAATGAAGCGCGAAATAAAAAGCAGAGAAAAATCGGCGGAAAAAGTTCCGCCGAAAAGGGTTATTTTAGAGTAGGGATGTACTCTGATAGAGCTGCGATGTCGTCGTCGCTAAGTGGTTTTGCGATAGGCTTCATCATAGCTGCGCTTTTAAATTTATCTAGAGTGCCTGCTTTATAGCCTTTTAGGCTCTCGGCGATCTCTTCTTTTGAAAGCGTGTTAAGCGCAGGAACTTTGTTTAGATACACTTTTTCCGCTTTCGGCCCGTGACAGGCTGCGCATTTTTTGTAAAGAGTCGCGCCGTCAGCGGCAAATAGGCTACCCGCTAGCAATGCGGCTGCACCTGAAACAACGATTAGTTTTTTCATTTTATATCCTTTTGTGGAGTTGTTGCGGGCAAATTATAGTACAAAAAACTAAATTTTACATTAGTTTTTAGCATTAGTTTCTAGCGCGGCGCGGGCGGCGATTTTCGGTTAAATTTAGATTTTTTTTGTATAATTTTCGCCATGGATAAAACAGTGTTTAAAGCAGTGCCCAAAAAGGCGCTATTTCTTGATCGCGACGGCGTGATAAACGAGGATGCGGGCTATGTTTATAGGCGCGAGGATTTCGTTTTTAAAGAGGGCATTTTTGCTGCTTTGAGGGAGTTTGCGCAGGCGGGCTACGCGCTAGTTGTAGTGACGAATCAATCAGGCATCGGACGAGGCTACTACACGCTGGAGCAGTTTGACGAGCTTTGCGGATTTATGCTTAGCGAGTTTGAAAAAGAGGGCGTAAAGATAGAGAAAATTTACTTTTGTCCGCACGCGCCGGAGGCTCTTTGCGGTTGCCGTAAACCGGAGCCCGGCATGCTGCTAAAGGCTGCAAACGAGCTAAACATCGACCTTGCGCGCTCAATCATGATAGGCGACAAGGATAGTGACGTGCAGGCGGGGCAGAGCGCGGGCGTAGGGGTAAATTTAAAGCTCGGCGACCGGCTAAAAAGCGTGGCTGAGGCGCTAGAGTTTTTAAAAAAAGAAGGAAAAATATGAAAGATATAAAAAAGGTCATAATAACGGGCGCTGCGGGCTTCATCGGCTCAAATTTAGCGCACTATTTCGACGAAAATTTAAAAGACGTAGAAGTGCTCGCCGTGGATAAATTTAGAAGCGACGAAAAATTTAGCAACGGTAATCTAAAAAGCTTCGGGCATTTTAAAAATTTGCTCGGCTTTTCGGGCGAAATTTACGAGGGCGACATAAACTGCGCAAAGACGCTAGCTATGATCGATAAATTCGCCCCCGACGCGATCTTTCACGAGGCGGCGATCTCGGATACCACGGTGACCGAGCAAGGCGAGCTCGTAAGGACTAATCTAAATAGCTTTAAAGATCTGCTAGATATCTGCGAAAAAACGGGCGCGCGCATGATATACGCGAGCTCGGGCGCCACGTACGGCAACGCAAAAAGCCCGCAAAGAGTCGGCGAATGCGAAGTGCCGAGTAACGTCTACGGCTTTTCAAAGCTAAAAATGGACGATCTGGGCCGAAAATACGCCAAAAAGGGCGTAGCGGTCGTGGGGCTGAGATACTTTAACGTTTACGGCGCGAGAGAGTTTTATAAAAACAAGACCGCCTCGATGGTGCTGCAGTTCGGTCTACAAATTTTGAGCGGGAAAAATCCGCGCCTCTTTGAGGGTAGCGATAAAATCAAACGCGACTTCGTCTATATAAAAGATATCGTGCAGGCCAATTTGCTCGCTCTAAACGCACCAAGCGGCGTGTATAACGCGGCTACGGGCACGGCAAGAAGCTTCCAAGAGATCGTAGATATCTTGCAGCGCGAGCTGGGGTCAAATTTGCCTTGCGAATACATCCCAAACCCGTATGCGCGCTCATATCAGTTCCATACGCAAGCAGACATCGAGCCGACTAAAAAGGCGCTGGGCTACGAGCCTAAATTTAGCCTAGAAGAGGGCATAAAAGACTACGCGGCCGAGATAAAAAGGATACACGAGGAAGAGATAAATGCGTGAAGTACGTGCTTTAGTCGCGGGCGATCTGATGCTCGATCACTACATCTGGGGCAGCTGCGAGCGTATCTCGCCCGAAGCTCCCGTGCAGGTGGTAAAGATAAAAAACGAAACCAAACGCCTAGGCGGAGCCGGCAACGTGGTGCTAAATTTGCTCTCGCTAGGCGCAAAAGTGGGCGTCATGAGCGTGCTAGGCGATGACGAAACTGGCGACGAGATAGAGCGGATATTGCGGGAGCAGGGCGCTAGACCTGAGTTTATCAAGCGCGAGATCGGACGCACGAGCTCGATAAAAAGCCGCGTGATGGCGACGCATCAGCAAGTCGTGCGCATAGATAAAGAAAGCGTCGAAGCCGTAACGTGCGAGGACGAGCTGGCGGCAAATTTCGCCCGCGCGCTAGAGGGCTACGACGTTGCGCTGCTATCTGATTACGGCAAGGGCGTGCTGACACCGTCGCTGTGCCAAAAGCTGATAAAGGCATGCACGGATGCGGGCAAGCCCGTGCTAATCGATCCAAAAGGCGCGGACTACTCGAAATATAAGGGCGCCACGCTACTAACGCCCAATAAAAAAGAAGCGGGTGAGGCCGTGGGCTTTAAAATAGAAAATGACGAGCAGCTTTTTACGGCGCTAAATTTACTAAAAAACGAGCTAAATTTGACCCATTCGCTAATCACGATTTCAGAGGAGGGCATCGCGCTTTTAGAGGACGGGCGGGCGGTTAAATTTCCGGCTCTGGCAAAAGAGGTCTTTGACGTCACGGGAGCGGGAGATACGGTGCTAGCGACGCTTGGCGTGATGCTGGGTGCCGGCGAAGGTATCAAAAAGGCGATCGAGACGGCAAATTTAGCCGCCGCGGTCGTCGTGGCCAAGGTCGGCTCGGCGACGGCAAGCTTTGAGGAGATAAACGAGCTCGTGCGCCGTAAAAATGCGGCCGGCTTTGAGGAGAAAATCAAAAGCGCGGACGAGCTAGCCGCGACGCTGACAAACCGCGGCGAAAAGCGGCTCGTTTTTACAAACGGCTGCTTTGACATCCTGCACGCGGGACACGTGAGCTATTTAGCTAAGGCGCGGGAGTTTGGCGATATACTAGTCGTCGGGCTAAACTCGGACGCCTCGGTGCGCGCGCTAAAAGGCGACGCTCGCCCCGTAAACGCGCAGGCCGACCGCGCTACCGTGCTGGCGGCGCTTGGTGCGGTTGATTACGTGACGATATTTGACGAGCTCACGCCTCTAAATTTGATCGAAAAACTACGCCCCGACGTGCTCGTAAAGGGTGCGGACTACGAGGGCAAAGAAGTCGTCGGCAGCAGCGTCGTAAAAGACGTGCGGCTAGTGGAATTCGTAGCGGGCAAAAGCACGAGCGCGACGATAAAAAGGATAAAAAGTGAAGACTGAAGAGATGATAAAAAGCGAGCTAGAGGGACATCTAGCCACTATTAAGGCGACATTTGCGCTGGAAGCTGACATCAAAAAAGCCTGCGAAACGGCGGTAGCGACGCTAAAGGCGGGCGGTAAAATTTTGCTTTGCGGAAACGGCGGTAGTGCAGCAGACGCGCAGCATATCGCAGCCGAGCTAACGGGTCGCTACAAAACCGAGCGCGGCGCGCTAGCGGGCATCGCGCTAACGACCGATACGTCTGCGCTCACGGCGATCGGCAACGACTACGGATATGAGTTCGTTTTCTCGCGTCAGCTGGAGGCTCTGGGCCGCGAGGGCGATCTGCTCATCGCGATCTCTACTAGCGGAAACAGCGGCAACGTGCTAAAAGCGCTCGAGCTAGCGCGAAAAATCGGTATCAAAACGATCGGACTAAGCGGCCGCACGGGGGGCGCTATGAACGAGCTTTGCGAGCTAAATTTGGTCGTACCGTCAAACGACACGCCGCGTATCCAAGAGATGCACATAATGATAGGGCATATCATCTGCCAAGCTATCGACGATGCTTTTTAGGCTAAATTTAAAAGTATTTGCGGCGGCGGAGTCAAATTTAACCCGCCTTGCCGCTTTTTAACGCCACCTAGCGCGCTAGCAAATTTAACTACTCATGAAAACCCAAACCCCCGCCTACGCCGTCATCGATCTAAAGTCTTTCTACGCCTCGGTCGAGTGCGTGGAGCGGGGGCTTGATCCCTTTGAGGCGAATTTAGTCGTTGCCGACGCCGCCAGAGGCGAAGGTAGCGTGTGTCTGGCCGTTAGTCCCGCACTAAAGGCTCTTGGCGTAAAAAACAGATGCAGGCTGTTTGAAATCCCTAAAAATATCAAATACATCATCGCTGTGCCCAGGATGCAGTTTTACATCGACTACGCGGCTAAAATTTACGGCATCTATCTAAAATACGTCGCCAAAGAGGACATCTACGTCTACTCCATCGACGAGGCCTTTATCGACCTTAGCTCGTATCTAAAATTTTACAAACTAGAAGCCAGAGCCATGGCAAAGATGATAATGGACGACATCCTAAAAACTACGGGCGTAACGCCTACTTGCGGCATGGGGACGAATCTATACCTAGCCAAAATCGCCCTCGATATCCTAGCTAAGCACAGCGAGGATAATATCGCCTTTTTAGACGAAGCGCTCTATAAAGAAAAGCTCTGGACGCATCAGCCGCTAAATGATTTTTGGCGTATAGGCAAGCAAACTAGGGCAAAGCTTGAGAGATACGGGATATTTTGCATGAAAGATATGGCAAACGCGCCATTTAGCTTACTTGAGAGGGTGTTTGGCATCGACGCGCATATAGCGCTAGATCACGCAAACGGTATCGAGCCCACCACCATAGCCGATATCAAGGCCTATAAACCCTCAACCAAATCATACTTTAGCTCTGAAATTTTACCTAGAGACTACGAGAGGCTAGAGGCTCTAATCGTGCTAAAAGAGATGACCGATAGGCTGGCTCTAAAGATGATAAACGAGGAGGTGCGAGCTAGCGGGCTAACGATAAATATCAAATTCGCCGACAAAAACGAACCCGCGCAAAGAGCCACGGTAAGGTTTAAAACCCCGAGTAATATCGCTAGCATGCTTATGGACGCGGCGCAGGAGCTATATCTAAAAAAGATAAAAAACGCAGGCCTCATCAGGCAAATCGGCATATCGGCAAACGACGTTGTAAAGGAGAGTAAAACCGAAAGAAGCCTCTTTGAAGAAGAAAACGCAAAAGAAAAAACGGTGCTAAAAACCCTAAATAAGATAAAAGAAAAATACGGCAAAAACTCCATCCTAAGGGCTATCGATCTGCTTCCAGAAGCCACCGGACGAGATAGAAACAAAAAGATAGGAGGGCACAAAAGCGGTGAATAAGGACAGAGCAAAGATATTTAGCTCGTTTAATCCTCTCTCAACTCTAGAAAAAGCCCTAAAAGCGCAGGAGCGAGAAAAGAGCGAAAAGCTAGATCTTGACGAATCAAAGGTAGAAGAAATCCTAAATAAAATAGGCAAACTAAAACCCGCCGACAAGGTAAAAATCACATACCACGACGGGCATGGCTACGTGAGCATAGAGGGGCTGGTTTCAAACGTAAATTTGATGGATAAAAGTCTAACGGTTGTAAAGACGAGGGTCAAATTTGACGATATTTACGCGGTTGAGGTTGTTTCGTGAGGCGGCGTTTTGGCCGTTTTGCGGTGTGCGAGACGCTATAGGCGGCACAAATTTTACTTTGTTGCACTTTTCTTGAGAGCTAAAATACGGCACAATCTTAAGTCGCGCCAAAAATCGGTATAGTAAAATTTGCCTTGATTAAGCCGCCTTGCGCTATCTCAAATGCGTGCCTTGCGTGCGTTAAATTTGGTCGTGTGGCGTTTTAAAAAGCATTTGTGCGCGGAGGATTTTGATTATTTGCGGTTGCTTAAGAAAACAGCCGCGCGCTTGCTAAAACGCCTAATCTCCTTGCGCTTTGCCAAAAAACTCTCGCTCGATCGTCTGGATGACGGCTTGCGGCGAGAGATCCTTCATGCAGGCGTGGGTTTTTAGCGGGCAGGCACGCTTCATGCACGGCATGCACTCTAGATTTAGGTGCAGGATGCGGGCGTTTTCGTTGCGCCACGGACAGGTCTGCGTAAATCTCGTCGGCCCAAAAAGCGCGATCGTAGGCGTCTTGTAGGCTGCTGCGATATGCATCGGGCCGCTGTCGTTCGTGACGAATATCCCGCCGCTTTGTCCGATGCCGCCGATATTTTCGCATAGCTCCCGCACGCTCGTTTTACCCGCTAGATTTTCGCAGGCCGCGCCGTTCTGGCGTAAAATTCGCTCGATCTGCTCGCACATATCCCGCTCGCCCGCGCCGCCAAAAATCATAATCTTAAATTCGTCTTTAAAATGCAGCGCCACCTGCGCGAAGTAGGCCGGATACCAGCGTTTGGCGCTTCCGTAGCTGGCACCCGGATTTAGTCCGAGCACCGGAGCGTCAAATTTGCGCGGCTCAAAGTAAAGCTTCAGCTCGTCGTCCGCCCGTTTTAAATTTAGCGCCGATTTGACGAATTTTAGGTATTTTTGCACCTGATGCGCGCCGTCTTTGCTTTTTTTAAATGCAAATTTTTGCCCCGCCCGCGCCCCGTAAAGTAAAACCTTGCTCGCAAACGAGCTTCTAAAGCTAAACGCCGCGTCAAATTTACCGAGATTTCTAGCCTGCCAAAATAGCCGCCAAAGCCTAAATTTAACATTTTTGCTGTTATCCACGATGACGCGTTCGCAGTTTGGATGAGCCTTAAAAAGCTCGCACGCCGCAAACGAGCCGAAAAATACGATTTTGACGGGCTCTCGTGCCTCTTTTTTTAAATTTTGCGGATTTTGATTTTCTTGCGCGTTTGCCGTCAAATTTGCGCCGCGGTCAGCTTCAAATTTACCGTTCAAATTTGGCGTATCGTTTTTAAAAATTTGAATTTCCTGCGTTACGGGACCGAAATTTTGCGACGAAAAGCTAAAATCCGGCTCGCCCAAGTTCTCAAATTTGCCCGCCAAATTACCTGCACTAAACGCCGCATGCTTTACGATGGCCTCTACTGCCGCACTTGCCATCACGGCGTCGCCCAGCCAGGTCGGCAGCTCAATCAAAATTCGCACGTATGATCTCCAGCGTCGCGCTCGCGTTTTTTTCGATGCTAAACTCGCTGGCAAGCGCTAAATTTCGCTCCTGCAGCGCTGCTAGCCGCTCGTCGTCGTTTAGGATCTCGTCGATCAGAGTGCAGATGTCGTAGTCTTGCGGCGAGCTCATCACAAACTCCCCCGGTAGTATCTCTGCCGCGCCGTTTTGAGCGGTCGTGATAGCGACGCAGCCGTAGCTAAGCGCCTCTAAAACGACGTTTGAAAACGGCTCGTACGCCGTCGGAAACAAAAACAGCTCGCTGCCTTCGTAAAATCTCGCCGCGCTTTTTTGCGCGCCCGTAAATACGGCGTTTAGGCCAAGTTCCTTGGCTAGGTTTTTGTAGCGGGCGGCGTTTTTGTCGCGGCCGACGATCAGGCAGTTTACGGGCGTTTTAAGGCGAGCCGCGATACGTAAAAACTCCTCCGCGCCCTTGCGTTTAAAGCCGCTTCCCACAAACAGCAGCGTCGGTAGGTGAAAATCAAGCCCGAATTCCTCGCAAAGAGTGAGCTTTGCCGAGCCTTTTTGCACGCGCATAGGCAAATTTACGCCGTTATAGACGACTGCGATCTTTTCCTCGGCGATGCCGTAGGTTTCGCAAATTTGACGCTTTATAAAATTTGAGTTGGCGATGATTTTTTTGGTATTTTTAAAAGTTCGCTTTTCAAGGTACGGAATGACGAAATTTAGCGGGTTTACAAACCAAAACGGCTTGGTTTTCATATAGACTTTGTGCACGCCGTCGCCCGCGCGGTAGATGTCGGCGCAGGTGATGCGCTCTAAGCTAAAATAAATCTCGTCCGCGCCCTTTTGCCGCTTGGCTTGCGCGTTAAAAAGCAGGGCTTTGATCCACGAGCTTAGTTTTTTGCTACCGTTAAATCCGCGCGTGTCGCACGCAACGCCCGAGTCTTTTAGAGCTTTAACGAGCCGCGAGAGATATCTCTGCGCCCCGCCGATAGCATCCAAATCGAGCCTTAAAAATACTATTTTTTTCATGTTCGCCTTTTAAAATTTAGCGGTATTTTATAAGTTTTTTGATGAATTTTAGGTTATGCCCGGCGTGCGAGGGGTGAGAGCGTAAATAAGTATAAGCGTAAAATGGGTATAATCGCGCAAAAAAAGGAAAATCGTGAAAATTTTGCTCGTTAGAAACGATAACATCGGCGATCTCATCTGCACGACGCCAGCGATAGAGGCGCTGCGAAAGGCTCATCCGCGCGCGCAGATAGATATCGTGGTAAATAGCCTAAACGCATGCGTCGTTCGCGGCAATCCATTTTTAAACAAAATCTATATTTATACTAAACCAAAGCACGTAAAAGGAGCGGCGGCAAAGGTTCAAGCGTTTTGGGGAAAATGTAAAATTTTGCTTCAAATTCGCCGCGAAAAATACGATGCGACGGTGATTTTTAGAAGCGTCTATTCGCCTTCTGCCGCGATATTTGCCAGAGCCGCAGGAGCTAAAACGACGATAGGAGCGGCAAAGCAAAACGAGGGCGGATCGTTGATAACGCATAAGCTAAGCTTTAATCCGCCTCCTCACGAGGTGCTGCTTTGCTGCGAGCTAGTAGTGCCGCTGGGGGCGAAATTTGACGGAGAAAAGACGCTTTACGTACCGAGCTTTAAAAGCGAGAAATTTAAGGATTTTGTATTTTTCCATATCTCTTCGAGAGTGGAGCAAAACCGCATGGATGAGGCTAAAATTTTGCGGATTTTGGCGTTTTTAAAGCAAAATTTCGGACACGTCGCCGTTAGTGCCGAGGATGTGAAACTAGGCCAAAAAGTAGCGCAAGAAGCGGGCGTAGAGTTTGCCGCGACTGCGAGCCTAGATAAACTTGCGGGCTACATCTGGGCGGCCAAATTTGTCCTCACGCTTGACGGCGGCGTAGCGCACCTAGCTCCGGCGCTTGGCGTAAAAACGGTGCTCGTGCTTGGCAAGACGGACGCCGCTCGCTGGGCTCCGATTTACGGGCGTTCAAAATGTATTATTTTACAAGATAGAAGTCGCGAGGCTCAAAAAACAACAGACGGAGAGATTTATGAACAAATATCGAAATTTATCTGAATATTTAAAGTATTTATTTTTTTCTATTTACGTATTCTTTCTTCCAGTAGCCAAAGTGGCTTCTATACAGTCTATATCCATAGCGGCTTTTATTTTTTTAGTAGTAGCCACGGAGTATAAAAAATGGAGTTTAATGGATTTGACGAAGATAAAAAAGCTACTTATTTTATTTTTTGTAATATTATTTTTGGCATATCTTTCTTTGCTTTATAGTGTTGATA
>CAUQOI010000056.1:0-12838 GCA_963519525.1 uncultured Campylobacter sp. | reverse complement strand
GTACATAGCGGGCGCAACCGTTTTGGGACACCATCCAAATACAAATGAACTTATAAATGCTATCCGCAAGCTTGATACCGTGGTAGTTCATGAGCCTTGGTGGACGCCTATGGCAAAGATGGCCGATATAGTGCTTCCTTCTACGACTCCGCTTGAAAGAGATGATATAAGCTATGGCGGCTCTTATTCGCAAGATTATGTTTATGCGATGAGAAAGGTTGTAGAGCCACTTTTTGAAGCCAGAAACGACTATGATGTTTTTGCTCAGATGGCAAAAATGGTGGGCTAAAAAGAGCATCGTAAATTTACAAGCGGCAAGAGCAAAGAGGAGATCATAAGAAGCTTTTATGAAAGAAGCGATTGCGTTAATTACGTAGATTTCGATGAATTCTGGGAAAAAGGATATGTATATTTTGAGCCTGGCGAAGAGGCAAGAAAATTTGTTCGTCACTCCGCATTTAGAGCTGATCCAGTAGCAAATAAACTGGCTACGGAAACAGGTAAAATTCAAATTTTCTCGCAAAAATTCGCTGATTATAAACTTGATGATTTTAAGGGACATCCGGTGTGGTTTGAGCCTGCAGAATGGCTTGGCAATGGCGAACTTACAAAGCAATACCCGCTTCATCTGCTAAGTCCGCACCCAAAATATCGCATCCACTCTCAGCTCGATAACTCTTTTGTGAGAAAAGCGTATAAGGTGGGTAATAGAGAGCCTGTTCTTATAAACGACGAAGATGCTAAAAAATTTGGCATAAAAGACGGCGATACGGTTGAAGTCTATAATGACAGGGGTAGAATCCTGGCAGGAGCCGTAGTAAGCAAAAGCATTATGAGCGGCGTCATGTCGATAAGCGAAGGCGCTTGGTATGATCCTGAAAATTTAACAGACGAAAACCCAAGATGTAACGCAGGGCACGTAAATTTATTAACCAGCTCAAGACCTACTTCGACTATGGCACAAGCGACTTCTATAAATACTTGCTTGGTAGCTGTCAAAAAAGTTGATACCAAGGCTTATGCTGGCATTAAAACACCGATAATAAAAGGAGCATAAATGAGAAAAATTCTATTTTTAGCAGCGGTCTTGGCAAATTTTGTTTTTGCAAAAGATATGTTTATCTTTGATATCAAGGCCGATTTGCTTGATCCTAAAACCAAAGAGGTCGTAGGTGAAATTTACGAAGGTACGCCCGTAAAATTTATAAAGCAAGAGGGTGGTTTATCACTTATCGAAGTTAGCGGAGAGGTTACTGATAACAAAAATATCTTAGCCTACAAAAAAGATCCTTTGATAACCTTTTTGATGCTTAAAAATCAAGAGGCAAAGCCGAAGGCGCAGTACCTAATAGACGGCAAAAAGTTAAATGAAAATAGCTACGCCTCATGGGAAGAGGCCGAGCTTGTTTATTATGACACTTGCAGCTCATGCCACGCAGCTCATAAACCAAAAGAGCATTTGATGAACGAATGGGATGCATATCTAACCGCTATGCAAACATTTGCTAAAATAAACGATGAAGAAAAAGCTAGAATACTACGCTTTATGCAAGCCTTCGCAAAAGACGGAATCGCAAAAGAAGAAGATTAAAATTTTAGGCTAAATTTGGATAAAAATCTAAATTTGGCCTATTATGAGACTGCAATAGCCGCTAACTTTGAATAACAAAGAGTTTAAAAATATTGTTTGCTTAGATGCCTTTATATTATCAAACAAGCAATCGGCTTTAATAAAATATTTGGCCCTCTTTAACTTAAGCTCACACAAAGGAGTAGCAGGTTACGATGAGAGCTATGAAAAACAGTAAATCATAGATTGTTTGTTCCATACAAAAATCAGTAGAGGATTACAAATCATGCTTACAGTTTCGGACTTTGTCAATTTTTTTTTTCACAAGATCTATTAGATAGCGGGTTTGCTTTGCGAGAACCTATAGGGGTTTATGAAATAGCTTGGAAATATAGCGATGTTATAAAAGTTTTAGTACTCGCCAAAGAAAATAAAATGGTAATTTTAGGCGGAGATGTATACGGGATAAATAATAATGAAATCACTACAACATATGATAGCTGGTATTTTTCAGGTAATGATTTTGTAAAATCTTTTGAGAAGGCAAAGGGTTATATAGATAACTATCATAAAAAAAATGGTGATAATTTCATTTATTCATTAGTAATAAAAGAAAAGATATTATAGGAACAGTACAGCAACTAAATAATATAAGAATTGGTTTAGCTAAATCAAAAGAAAGAATTGATTTTGGAAAAGTAATAGGCTATTGTATTGATTAAGCTGGAAATAAATTGCCACTACAAAAGGGATAGTCCATTATAGTAAAAATGGTGCGCACATAGTGCCTAGCAAACTAAATTAATATTGATAAAGAAACTATGGACACTAAAATTCTATCGTCAATCAAAAGAGCGCTACAGTGTGAAATTACGCAAAATTGTAAATTTATAAAAAGTATGTCTATTGTTTATGAGGATGATACGCTTGTAAAAATTAGCATTGATGAAAAAGAAGCGGATGATATCAGAGAATGGGCATTAGATGAATTAGAATTTAGGGGATTTGACGAGAACTATGAATTAAACAAAAATGGTCAAATTTTAGAAAGATTAGTCGATTTGTTTTTTAAGTAGAATAAATCGATTAATAGCAAAGGTTATTTTATAGTAGTCGGTAAGCTAAAGCCCTCTGCTCCGGAAAGCAGTTCTAGCACTTTAATAAAAGATATGACAAGAGATATTAAATTTTATGATAGCTCAAAAACTCCAGGTATAATAGCGGGCGGTATAATCAGTGCAGGCATAGATACATATTCGCAGTATGCTAAAAACAACAATAGTTTTAATAACTACGACCCATTATCGGCTATTATGAATATTACCGTAGGATTATATACGGGCGGAGCTAGTCATATGCTAAGCGCCGTAACAAGAGGTGCTTCTGGGAATATGGCTAGCGAAATATATTCTCAAACAACTGATCTTTCAAAAGATATAGATGGAGAAAGGGTGATTATTAAGGGTATAATTGGAGCAGGAGTGGGAAGCGCAACAGGTATAGCCGGAAAGATAGGCGAGAAGATACCAAGAGGTAGGGACGGTAATTACAAGACCATACTGGAGAATACAGCAGGAGCAGCCATGGGTCTTATGCAGGCCGAAGTAGATAATAGATAATAAAAAATGAAGAAATTTGCAATAGTATTCAGTGGTGTTATAGCAATATGTGTTGTAGCACTACTATTTATAAGGTTGCTAAAATACTTTTTTGGAGAAATTTATTATATAGATGCGATATATGCTATGTGTATATGCGTATCTTTATTTTTTATAGCAAAAAACGGTATCAAAAAAAGTGATCTCACTAGCGATAACATTAAACATATGGAGATAAAGTACGGTAGCGTAGCTTTATTCTATGCAGTTATCGAGTCTATCTTATGGATATTATTAATATACTTAAGAAAATAAATTTACAAGGCAAATTTGGTACAGGTATGGTAATAGGTGCTGGTAATTTACTATCAGCAATAGGCAGACGCGCTTTTGTTAACTCATCTACCGAGCTATATTTTCAACTTAAAGATAGATCAAAAGATGTGGATGCAAAGAGAGTAGCTGGAAAAGGTTTTGCCGGTGGATTTTTGGACTGTTTGGTAGTCTTGCGGGAGAAGGTGGTAAAAACATAAAAGTTGGTGATGGGGATTTACAGACCGCAGCTGAAGTAGGAACAAATTTTCTTACTACAACTGGACAAGCTATTGCAAATAGTGTAGAAAGCAAAAAAGAAAAAACAAAAAAGCAGATAAATAATGAAGAAGAATTGGATTGTATTTTTTGGGTCAATAGCATTTTTTATAGTAGGTGCCATTTGTATAATAATCCTAAAACTTCTCTTTGGAGAACACTATGGTAACGTTATTTTTGCTGGGATAATCTTGACTAATATATATTACATAATTAAAAACGGTATAAAAAAGAGTGACTTTCAGAAAAAGAATTTTAAAACAATGGACGTCACAATAGGCGGCATCTCTTTGATACAGGCTATATTTGTATTTATAATGTGGATTGGCTACAATGCCACAAGAGGATAAATTTAAATATACAAATAGCAAAATCAACCTATGCTAAAATTCATTGTCAAAAAAGGAAGCGATCTTTTATCTATGCGGATCGGGGATGGATAAGTAAAGCATAGCAGAGGCTTTTAAAGAAGCAAAAGATAAAAAAGCAGTACTTGCATTTGACGTTGAGATTATGTTGCCTTCGGACGCTAAGCCGCCGCTAAAGAGGTTGTTTGACAGATTAAACCAGCCCAAAATCATAAAGCCTTACAAGCTAAACTAAATAAATTTAGCTTGTAGCTAGCTAAATTTAAAACGGATATTTGTGATTTCCCATGCCTTCGACGGTGATCCATTTTAGCTCGGTCATCTCCTCGATAGAAAAATGCCCGCCCTCGCGACCAAGCCCGCTCATTTTTACTCCGCCGAAAGGAATATGCGCCTCATCTTGCAGCGAGGGGCCGTTTACGTGCAGCATCCCGGTCTCTATCTCTTCGGCGCAGCGCAGATAGTCGGCGACATTTTGAGTGATGACGGTCGCGCTTAGTCCATAATCCGTACTATTGGCTAGCTCTATGGCCTCATCTAAATCCCGCGCTTTGATAATAGCCGCAACCGGCCCAAAGGCCTCGGTTGAAAAGATTTTCATATCCGGCGTAACATCCGCAACGGTGGTCGGCATATAAAAGTTGTTTTGGCTCGTGCCGCCTGTTGGTACCCGCGCGCCTTTTTTCTTTGCGTCAAGAACCAAATCATCGATAAATTCGCACTGTTTACGCTCGATAAGCGGCCCGATAACAGTGCGCGCATCGGTCGGATCGCCGACTTGTAAAATTTTAACTTTATCCGTAAATTTGGAGACGAAATCGTCATAAATTTTTTCATGCACTATGACGCGCGAACCCGCCATGCAAATTTGACCTTGATGCATAAAGATACCAAAAAATGCTGTATCTACGGCATAGTTGACGTCTGCGTCTTCGAGAACCAGAACGGGACTTTTTCCGCCTAGTTCAAAGGTGCATTTTTTCATGTATTTTGCCGCGCTTTGAGCTATATGCCTGCCGACCCGGGTCGATCCCGTAAACGTTATCATGGAGATGCGTTTGTCTTCTTGAAACGTTTCGCCAAGTACGTCTTTTGAGCATGGAATAATATTTAGCACGCCGGTGGGCAAGCCTGCCTCTTCTAGGATTTCGCCGAATATTAGACCGCAAACGGGCGTGTTTGACGACGGTTTTAATACGAAACTATTGCCTGCGGCTATGGCAAAGGCAAATTTTTTACTGCTCAGTATCATCGGCGCATTAAACGGCGAAATGCCGGCGACTACTCCGAGCGGACGACGAACGGCATACGAAAAAACTCCATCGTCGTTTGAAACAAAAGTTTGTCCGGTCACGCGTCTAGCCTCGCCGGCCGCAACGCGAAATATATCGCTAACGACGCTGATTTCAAAGTTGCATTTCGCGATCGTCGAGCCGCTTTCGCACATCAATATATCTCTAATATCATCGGCCCTTCTTTCAAAAATTTCAGCCGCCCTTAAAAGAACGGCCTCTTTTTCTCGTGGAGCGGTTTTAGCCCAAAGCTTTTGCGCCTTATGCGCGCTTGCGATGGCTAGCTCGATATCTTTTTTGCTAGCCATATGCACTTTGGCAAACACCGAACCGTCGGTGGGATTTATGCTGTCTACGATGGTGCCGGCGCTTGAGCTTACATACTTGCCGTCTATATATAGTTTGTACTCTTTCACGATATTTTCCTTGCTAAATTTTAAAGTATGATTATATACTAGAAATTTTTACCGTATATAAATCCGCCTAAAATGCCAAATTTTGGCTTAAATTTGACTATTTTCTATAAAAATCGCGTAGATAAAGCTCTCCGCGCTCCAGCGCCTAAAAGCGCAGTCGTAGCAGCTAATTTCGCCGCCGCAGCTCGTCTCCTCTTCGTCGTTATCTAGCTTAAATTTAGCGCAGTTTTCAGCTGTTTCTCGCGCTTTTTCGTAGTTAAATTTGCTGAATCTAAACTCGCCTTTTTCGTTAAAATTTAAGTTCATTAAAAATTCCGAAGCTCTTTTACGCTCAAATTTCTAAATCCGCCGCCAGCTTCTTTTTTGACGAGTAGAGTCGCCTTAAAATCCAAAAATACGGGCTTTAGCGCACCGATTAATTTTACGCGCTCATCCGGAAAAAGTGGTTTAAAATTTTCATCCGCGACCGCTTCGATAAAATTTAAATCCAAAAGCTCGCGTACGCTCAAATTTGACTTTTCTAACTCAAATTTGCCTCTGATCTTGCCGTCGTTTCCGCTAAGTCTAAGCCCTATGCCCGCAAGCGCGCCGATGACGCCGCGAGCGCCGCTTTTTATCTCTTTTAAAAATACGTTTTGCTCTCGCGCCGTCTCAAACGCCTGCCGTGGCTTTAAAAATATCTCCTTTGCGCTCTTGCCAAAATTTATCAGCCCTTGTGCGCTTAGGAGATCTTTTTCAAAGATCGCCGCGATACCCAGCTCCGCACTCGGCGCGCGAAATCCAGCACGCTTTGCTTTTGCTCATCGCTAAGCCAGTCTTCAAAACATATGCAGCTATTGTGCGAGGTGTAGTTGATGCGAGGATCGAGCAATAGCTGATGGCGCGTGACGAATGAAACGTGTGCGAACGAGCCTGCAAACGCGGCGATCTCCTCGGCAAGCAGACCCGTAGAAATCTCTCCGCCAAGCTCGTCCGTATCGTCAACGCAAAGTAGAAATTTAAATTTCATTTTAAAAACCTCGATTTTTAAGTCAAATTTAACTATGTGTGAAATAAAATTAACTTTTTATATTTCAATAATATTAATCTCGTTAAAAACGTATTTTACAAAATATATAATAAAAATTTCATTTCCAAGGAGTTATTAATGAAAAGGATCGGCCTAATCGCCTGCTGTGCTGTGATGGCGCTACACGGCGAAGTGTTTACGCTGGGACAAGTTGAAGTCGTAGAAAGCGTCGGCGGCGTACAAAAAAGCGACACGAACGTCGTGACGATCGATGAGAAACAAATGCAAAAGAATGAGATAAAGCGTCTTTCGCATGTTGCCTATAGTACGCCGGGCGTCTATGTGGATAAAAAGGGTCCAAGAGCTGAGCAAAGCATCCAAGTGCGTGGTTTTGACGCGCGCAGAGTGCCGCTTTTTATAGATGGCATTCCTGTTTATGTGCCATATGATGGCAACTCTGACTTTGGGCGATTTACGACCTTTGATCTAAGTCGCATAGACATCTCAAAGGGCTCTAGCTCTGTGCTCTACGGTCCAAACACGATGGGTGGCGCGATAAATTTAATCACCAAAAGACCGACTAAAGAACTCGAAGGAAGCGTCGGCTACGGCTTTGAAACCGGCAGAAATACCAAGACCTACGGCAATAACGTCGATTTTAATATCGGCACCAAACAGGAGCTGTTTTACGTGCAAGCGGGCGGCAGCTATATGGAGGATGCGGGGCAGCAGATGTCGCGTAAATTTAAAGGAGACGCAAACGGCAACGAGGATGGCGGCAGACGCGACAACTCGGTACAAAGGGATAAAAAAATAAGCTTTAAAGTAGGCTTCACGCCAAACGAGACCGACGAATACGCCATCACTTATGTAAATCAAAAAGGCGAAAAAGAGCAGCCTATGTATGCCGGTAGATACACGACTTTCACTCAAAGAGACCGTTTGTGGGAGTGGCCGCGATGGGGATAGGGAGAGTGTTTATTTTTACTCGCATACGCAGTTTACAAGTAGTCTTTATATAAACACCAAAGCTTTTGCGGATGAGTTTAAGAACGAGATGTACGACATAAGCAATTTAGAAGATAGCAAGTACAAAGATAAATCGCACGGTTTTGGCTTGGAGCTTGGCGGCGATATAGGCGATAGAGATACGCTTAAATTTGCTACGAGCTACAAAAAAGATAAGCACTCCGGATACAAGATACACTATACGGGAAGATTCGGCACTGAACCGACCGTAAACTTTGTGGATAAGACTTATAGCTTTGCGCTTGAAAATACATATAAATTTAGCGAATATACTAAATTTATCGTAGGCGTTAGCTATGATATCAGAGATGCCGTAAGGGCCGAAGACTATATCCAGTTTCGAGGCGGCGGAGGCGGTCGCAACAACCCGGCCAACTATAAGCTTACTTCGTTTGACGTAGGCAAAAAACATGCTTTTAATTATCAAGCTGCGATCAAACACAGCTTTGACGGCAATGATGAGCTGAGCGTAAGCTATGCTAAGAAAACGTATTTTCCTAGCATGAAAGATAGATATAGCGAGAGGTTTGGGCGAAATTTTGCAAATCCATACCTAAAACCAGAAGTAGCAAATCACTATGAGATCGGATACCAAAGAAATTTCGGCGAGTTTTTAAGGCTTGAGACGGCACTGTTTTACTCAAGAGTGAAAGACGCTATAGGAACTGCGAGCGTCACCAAATTCGCACAAACCAGAGAGATGAACGTAAACGTCGACAAGGCTTATTATAAAGGCTTCGAGCTTGGTGCAGCCTATTTTGTAACGCAAAATTTAGAGCTAGGCGGTAACTATACTTATATGAGCGCAAAGTGCAAAGAAAACGGTAAAAATGCTTTAGTATACGATCTGCCAAGGCATAAAGGCTTTTTGTATGCAGATTATAAATTTATGCCAAAACTTAGCCTATATCTCTCTCAAGAATTAAGCTCAAGTCGTTGGTCTAGAGTACCTACCGGCAGAACTACGCATATAGATCATAAAACGGCCGGCTTTGGCGTGACCAACGTCAAATTTATCTACAAACCGACCGAAAGCCTAAGCGTCGAGGCCGGTATATCAAATTTGTTTGATAAAAACTACGAATACAGGGAAGGCTATCCGGAAGAGGGAAGGGTGTTTTTCACGAATTTAAGATATAAATTCTAATTAGAATTTGCAAGGCGGATCGCTCCAAAAAGGAGTCGGTCCGTTTAAAATTCGACTCTATTTATATAATAAAATCTATTTTAAAATTTCTTTGGCTATACTTTACAAAATCGTTTAAAGGCAAAAAATGTTTAAAAAATTTCTATTGTTTTTCTTTGTGTTTTTGGGCTTTTGCTTTGCGATGACGCCTGAGCAGATCAAAGACTATATCGCTCAAAATAGCGAAAATATAGAGCAACTGCAAGGCACTCCGTCTAAAATTTACGCTAGCTCGCCGCCGCTTTTATATATGCTCTACGCGCTTGATCCCGCTAAAATCAGCGGATCAAATTTCGAGTGGAACGACTACGAGCGG
The DNA here is from genome assembly GCA_963519525.1 of uncultured Campylobacter sp. Classification (GTDB taxonomy): domain Bacteria; phylum Campylobacterota; class Campylobacteria; order Campylobacterales; family Campylobacteraceae; genus Campylobacter_A. The sequence goes on along the minus strand of CAUQOI010000056.1, from coordinate 3,463 downwards.
CCCTACGTCAAAAAAGAGGTGCAAGAGCAGCCAGTCGTGGGGGGCTTTTTCGGTCAGGGTAAAATTCCAAACGTCGAGATGCTGCTGCGTCTGAACCCAGAGCTCATCCTCATAAACGCAAGCTCGCGCAACACCAAAAAGATGAGCGAGGTCTTCGGCTCTATCAAAAAGCCGATGCTCTATCTAAGCGCAGTGAGGCTCGAGGATTATCTGGACGGGTTTGAAATTTTAGGCGAAGTGACGGGCAAGCAGGAGCGCGCCGCACGTCTCATAAATTATGCGCGCGAATCACTAAATTTAACCGCACAGATCGAGGAGTACATTAAGAAAAACAACCTACAAAAGGTAAAAATCTACTACGCGCAGGGCGGCGACGGGCTAGCCACCGAATGCGAGGGCTCGTGGCACGCGACGCTCATCGAGCGAGCAGGCGCGCAAAACGTGCATAAGTGCAGCGAGGATCCAAACGCCAAATCCTTCGGGCGCGTAAAAATCAGCTTCGAGCAGCTCGTTAAATACGACCCCGACGTCATTCTCATCTACGAAAAAGAGCTGTTTGATAAAATTTATGACGATCCGAAATGGCAACTGCTAAGCGCGGTGAAAAACAAAAAGGCCTACTACATCCCGCGCGAGCCCTTTTCGTGGTTTGACCGCCCGCCTTCGTTTATGCGGTTTTTGGGGCTAAAATGGCTGATAAATTTGGCCTATCCAGAAGCGTTTAAATTTGACATGGTTTCCCAGACGCGCGAGTTTTACAAGCTATTTTTGGACCTTGAGCTCACAGACGAGCAAATTTATAAAATTTTAGGACGGGGCGCCGAGTGAGTAAAGAAAGATGAGCAAAAAGGCGTTTGCGTTTTTGGCCCTCCTGCTAGCGCTTTGCGTCGCAGGCTCGCTGCTGCTTGGCAAATACGGCTTTAGCGCGGGCGATTACACGCGCTATGTCACGGCGCTGCTACGGGGCGAAAGTTTAAAAGATTTCGAGGTCATGCACACGCTCTTGCTTGAAATTCGCCTGCCGCGCATACTTGCTTGCGTGCTCATCGGCGCGAGCCTCGCGATCAGCGGCGCTGCGTATCAGGCTATGTTCGTAAACCCGCTCGTTAGCCCCTCGATCCTGGGCGTACTAAGCGGCGCGGGATTTGGCGTAGCGGTCGGGATGTTTTTTAGGCTCAATGAATACCTCATCCAGCTTAGCACCTTTGGCTTCGGCTTTCTTGCCGTGGCAGTGGCGCTGGGCGTATCGGCGCTGTATTCGCGCAGCGGCAGCGTCATCGTGCTAGTGCTCGGCGGCGTCATCAGCGGCTCGCTCTTTACTTCGCTGCTATCGGTGCTAAAATATGCCGCGGACCCGAACGACGCGCTTCCCGCGATCACCTATTTTTTGATGGGAAGCCTCGGCTTTGCGTCCAAAAGCTTTATTCAAATTTCGATCTTGCCGATGTGTGCGGGCATTTTGCTGCTGGCGCTTAGCGGCAAATACCTAAACGCGCTAAGCCTTGGCGAAGAGGAGGCAAAGAGCCTGGGCGTAAACACGGTGCGGGTTAAAATTTTCATCATCCTCATTGCGACCTTCGTTAGCGCGCTTAGCGTGACGATCGCGGGCATCATCGGCTGGATCGGGCTTATCGTGCCGCACATCGCACGCTTTATCTTCGGCGCCGACAACCGCGCGGTTCTGGCGAGCTCGGCGATGATCGGCGCGATATTTCTGCTCTTTTGCGACAGCTTCTCGCGGCTCATCTTTACCTTTGAGATCCCCATCGGTATCGTGACCTCGCTGTTTGGCATACTGATGTTTATCATCGTGCTTCGCCGCGCCAAGAGGAGCTTTTGATGCGAGAAAATTTGATAGAAGTGCGAAATTTGCGCTTTGCTTACCGCGATAAGCCCGTGCTAAAGGGCATCAGCTTTGACGTCGCGACGGGCGATACGCTAAGCATCCTAGGCGCTAACGGTAGCGGCAAAAGCACTCTGCTTCGCATAATGCTCGGATTTTTAAAATTTGAAGGCGAGGTGCTAATCGCAGGCAAAAGCGTGCGCGACTACGGCAAAAAGGGGCTCGCCTCTCTCGTCGCCTACGTGCCGCAGACGCACGCGCCGTCCTATGACTACAGCGTCTTTGACGTCGCTCTGATGGGCGCGCTGTGCAGGACGCCGCTGTTTTCTAGCTTTAGCGCGGCGGATAAAAAGCTAGCCGAGCAGGCGCTGGAAAAGATGGGCATCGCGCATCTAAAAAACGCGCCCTATACGAGGGTTAGCGGCGGCGAGCGGCAGCTGGCGTACATCGCGCGCACGCTGGTTCAGGGCGCGAAAGTGATCTTTATGGATGAGCCTACCAACGGGCTGGACTTCGGCAATCAGATCAAGCTGCTCGAGATGATAAAGGCGCTAGGCGACGAGGGCTATACCTTCGTGCAAACGACGCATTACCCGCGCCACGCGAAGTTCGTTTCAAATTTGACGCTATTTATAAAAGACGGCGAAATTTTAGCCTTTGGCGAGAGCGAAAAGCTTATAAACGCCGAAAATATCGATAAAATTTACAGCATAAACTACGAAAGATATGAGGATAGATTATGATTTTACCTTCAAACTACGATGAGATCGACTTTGACTCGCTTTATAAGGCGCAAAAGGCAAGAAGCTCATTCGGCAAAAAAATTGCAGAGGACTGGGACAAAAAGGCGCCCAGCTTCAACGAGGGCGTGATGAAAAGCGCCTACGCGCGAGAATTTATAGATAAGGTCGATTTTACGGGCGTTTCTACGCTGCTTGATTTTGCTTGCGGCGCGGGCGCGCTAAGCGTGCTTGCGGCGAAAAAAGCGGATCAAATTTACGGCTACGACTTTTCACCTAAGATGTTAGAGTTTGCCAGGCAAAACGCTCAAATTTACGGCGTTAAAAACGTTAAATTTGCACAAAAAGCCTTTGAGGACGACTGGTCGGACGTGCCTGAGTGCGACGTGGTTTTGGCCTCGCGCTGCCTTGAGGTGGACGATCTAAAAACCGCGCTGGGTAAGCTTCTTTCAAAGACTAAAAAATCGCTTTACATCACGTTTAAGGTTGGCGGAAGCTTCGTAGATGACGAGATTTTGGGTGCGATAGGGCGTAAGGTGGAGCAAAAGCCCGACTTCGTCTATCTTTTAAACATCTTGTTTCAAATGGGCTATTTGCCAAGCCTAAGCTACATAAAAGCTAAGTGTCATGCGGGCCCGGAAACAAGCGCGCAGGAGCTCATCCAAAAGACGCGCTGGGGGCTTGGCGGCGAGCTAAGCGAAACGGAGGAGGCGCGGCTAGCGGAGTATTTTAATAGCGGCAAATACAAACCAAGGCAAGAATTTATGCACTGGGCGTTCGTGCAGGTAGATAAAAACGGTTAAATTTGGTTTTTAATTAAGTGAAATAAATTTGGATCAAATTTAAATCAGCAAAGCTGCTCCGCTTTGCTAGCGAAGTT
>CAUQOI010000055.1:0-13528 GCA_963519525.1 uncultured Campylobacter sp. | reverse complement strand
AAATTTAAAGATAGACGGCGTAATGAATCAAAAAGTAGGCGAGCTAAGCGGCGGCCAGCAGCAGCGCGTCTCAATCGCTAGGGTGCTTTGCAAAAAGCCGCGCGTGATATTTGCCGACGAGCCGACTGGAAATTTGGACAAACAGACCGCAAATGAAGTGATGCAAACACTGTTTAACTACATCAAAGCAAACGATGCGGCGCTGGTTTTAGTCACTCACGACAACGAGCTTGCACAAAGATGCGACGAGGTTTATCGCCTCGAAGATAAAAAATTCTCTTTAATTTCTCCTGAAGCGATTTAAGTATTTTTGCAGGCGACGATTTCTCAAATTTACCGCTTAAAATTTACGTGCCAAATTTACGAGCTATTTTTAAGTCAAATTTATCGTAAGATATTTTGAATCCGCAAGGCGTAGCGACTCGTTAAATTTGCCGAGGCAGGTCTAGTTTCGACTTCGCCAACCGACAAAACATAAAAACGAATGCCTACATCTCGCCGCCCCGCAAAACTAAAATTTAACGCAAGAATAAAAATGTAAAGCGGTCGATAAATTTAAACCGCCTAAATTTTAAAATGGGCAACTGCGTGCATGAATTTAGCGTTCAAAGCAGCATTTACCGCGCTCTATAGCGCCAAAATTTCGGCATGTTTTTATTCGGATCTCAAATTTACCGAATTTTCAAGGATTTAACCCTAAAATAACGGCATTTAAATTTAAAACGAAAGAGATAGGTGGAGCTAGTCGAGTTTTTCGCGCCCGAGCGCGTCATCACTTTTATGCTGCTGTTTGCGCGTATCGGCGGGCTGATGCTATTTTTCCCATTTTACGGGCATGAGCAAATCCCTATGAGCGTCAAGACCGCGTTTTCGTTTTTGCTCACGCTATTTTTGTTTCCGCTTGCCAGTATCAAAAGCGGCGAGATTTACTATCTGGCCGTAGAGATCGTGAGTGAGGCGGCGCTGGGAGTTTGCGCCGGGCTGCTGCTTCATATTGTTTTTGCCAGTTTGCAACTGGCAGGCGAGCAGATCTCGATGATCATGGGCTTTTCGATGGCTTCGGTACTCGACCCGCAGACCGGCCTTAGCTCGCCCGTGATCTCAAATATCATAAATTTCCTAGCACTCATGACCTTTTTGGCCTTCGACGGGCACCATTTGATCTTGCTTTTTATCTCAAATTCCCTTACGCACGTGCCGCTGGGCGGCTTTTATCCGAGTCCCGATATCGTGCAGTACGCCTCAAAATCCATGATAAATTTATTTACTTTCGGGTTTATCATTTCCTTTCCGATTTTGGCGCTTTCGCTGCTTTCTGATTTGATTTTCGGCATGCTGATGAAGACGATGCCGCAGTTTAACCTACTGGTCGTTGGCTATCCGATCAAGATCACGATCAGCTTTGCCGTGCTGATCGCGATACTAGCGGGTATGATGGAGCTTTTTAGGCAGCTTGTGCTTCGCGTTATCAACGACCTTCCGTCGCTATTTTTCTAAAACTAAGCTTGAAGTAATGGAAAATGTTTTAAAATACGTTTTTTAGGTATAAAAAGGAGAATTCGTGAAAATCGTTCTTGTAAACGCCAATCCCGCGGTATCGCGCTTGGCGACGCTGGCTCTTAGCAAAATGGGTTACGAATACGTCGAGATCGGCGACGCTAGCGAGCTTAGCGGCGTTTTTGACGTGCTTATCATCGACAGCGATATCGACGCGAAAGAGATGAACCTAAAAGAATTCGCAAATAAAATTTTATACCTTTCCTCTAAAAATTCTCCAACTTTTGAAAATGCCGACAGGATACTGCCAAAGCCGTTTTTGCCGACGGAATTTATCACTATCGTGGAGGATCTGGCGAGCAAAACAAAGAGCGCCGAGCCTGCTGCGGCAAAAGACGAAACCGCCGAGGTCTCGGTCAAAGGGTTTGAATTTATAGACGATCCGACCGAAGACGTCTTTGAAGACGAGATCATGGAGCTGGATCCGGGCGAGCTTAGGCTGGACGACGAGCTTGACGATATTTCACAAGCGGCGTCCAGCAAAGATAGCGCCTTTGACGAGCTAAACGATATCGTAAAAGCTATTGACGATATGGACGAGCTAAGCGAAAAACTCGGAGACGAAGAGCTAGATTTGGACGGCGCGGACGATGAGGCTATGGAATTTGACGAGTTTGAGATAGCTGCAAAAGACGATAAATTTGACGATCTTTCTGCGGAAATAGATGCGCCGGATGAGCTTATGAATATCAAATTTGAGACGGCGGACGAACCTGAACTCGGCGCAACGGAGTTTGTCGCCGCGGACGGCGAAGAGGGGCTCGAAGAGGCTCAAGATAAATTTGAGCTTGACTTTGACGGCAGTATCGAGGATATCAAGCATCAAATTGACGAAATAGACAAGATGGACGAGCTGTCTGAAAATTTGGATGCGAGCGACGAACCTTCGGAAGCTAAATTTGAAACGGCGGACGAGCCTGATATGGCCGAGTTTGCCGATATGGATAGCGCGGACGAGCCTGAAGTTCCGCAAAGCCTTGAACAAAAGGAAAATGACGATAAGTTTACGATAGAAGAAGCCAAAGAGCAGGATGATATCTTTGCTGATATCGATATGAAATTTGACGAGCCCGACGAGCAAATAGTGCAGGTCAAAAATAGCGCCTTGGGCGACGAGTTTTTGCTAGGCGACACAGAAGCAGCCGGCGAGACGGAGTTGGCGGAGTTTGCGACTGAGGAAAATTTGGCGCAAGATGTTTTAGACGGCGAGCTTGCGGAGGATATTTTTGCCGTGGATGAGCAACAAGACGATGCGGAAGCGGGCTTGGAGCAAGACGTGCAAGAAATCAGCGAATCCGACGACATGCAAAACGAGCCTGAAATTGCGCAGGAACTTCATCCGAGCGAGTACGGCGATATCGAGCAAATCAGCGAAAAAGATATGGCTTTGGCGCTTAACGAAAGCGGATTTGATGGCGGCGAAGCGGCAAATTTGAACTCGCAAAAAGCTCAAACGACGTCAAATATAAACGAGCTAAAGGCTCAAATTTCAGACGCCGTAGCAAAAAATCTGGAAAATTCTCTGCAAGACGGCGAACTGCGAGAAGCCCTAAAAAATCTCAACATAAAAATCAATATAAGCTTTGAGGAAAAATAGTTGAAAGGGCAAATTTTAATCGTCTCGGGCCCTAGCGGTAGCGGCAAGAGCACGCTTTTAAGTCGTCTTTTAAAAGAGGAAAACGATCTTTATTTTTCGATTTCAAGTACCACGAGAGCGCCGAGACAGGGCGAAACCGAGGGTGTGAATTATTATTTTATAGGCGAAGACGAGTTTAAAAAAGGCATAGACGCTGACGAGTTTTTAGAGTGGGCGTGTGTGCATGGCAACTACTACGGCACCTCGCTAAAGCCCGTTTTAAAGGCGCTTGAAGAGGGCAAAATAGCTATTTTTGATATAGACGTGCAGGGCTTTAATATCGCAAAATCAAAATTTGCCCAAAATATAACCTCTGCTTTCATCACGACTGCTAGCAAAAACGAGCTAAAATCAAGGCTACAAAATCGCGGCACCGATAGTGCGGAAACTATCGAAAAGCGCCTTATAAATGCGGTTGGCGAGATGGAGCATATCTTAGAGTATGATTATTTTTTGATAAATGACGACTTGCAAAGCTGCTATGAAAATTTGCGCGGGATTTTGCGCTCGATGCGCCTAAAAACGTCAAATTTAGACGCAAAAGAGATTATTAACAAATGGAATAATTGATAAAATTATGCTAATATAACGAAAATCAAAAGGAGAAAAAATGGGTCCAAGCGTCCAACAATTGCTTATTATTTTACTTATCGTGGTCTTGCTTTTTGGAGCGAAAAAGATCCCCGAGCTCGCAAAAGGCCTAGGTAAGGGAATAAAGAGCTTCAAATCGGAAATGGAAGACGATAAAAAAGCCGAGAACGTAGAAAAAGTAGAAGAGAAAAAAGAAGAAACCGCAACCGTCGCAAAGACTGAAGATACGGCTAAAAACGCGTAAGGAAAGGCGTTGAAAAAAAGCGTAATAAACGAAATAAAAGGCGCCGTGGACTTTGACTTTGCGCTAGAAAAGCCAAAAGATAAGGGCTTGGCACACTACGCGATGCCTACTTTTAGCCTGGCAAAACAGCTCAAAAAATCTCCCGTAGCCATAGCCGCCGAGCTAGCGTCTAAATTTGAAAATAGCGAAGTTTTTGAGGCGACGGCGCTAAACGGATATATAAATTTTAAATTAAAGCCGGGCTTTTTAGATAAATTTGCCTCCGCTAGCCTTGCGAGCCCGAGCGAGTTTGCAAAAGGCGGCGGAACTAGCGGCGAGAAAATTTTGCTCGAATACGTCAGCGCAAACCCGACCGGCCCGCTTCACATCGGGCATGTTAGAGGTGCGGTTTTCGGCGATACGCTAGCTCGCGTCGGGCTTCACATCGGCGAAAATATCGCTACCGAATACTACATCAACGACGCAGGCAATCAAATCGAGCTTCTAGGCACGTCTATATCGCTTTGGGCGCGTGAAAATTTATTCGGCGAAAACGTGACGTATCCGGAGAAATTTTACCGAGGCGACTATATCGAGCCTATCACAAAAGAGGCGCTAGAGAAATTTGGCAAAGAGATATTTTACGACGAGAGCCGAAATCTCGAACTCGCCGAGTTTGGCAAGGATAAAGTGCTTATTTTGATCAAGCAAAATTTAGCCGATGCGCAAATTTTCATCGAAAACTGGGCTAGCGAAAAGAGCTACTATGACAAGCTCCCTCTGACGTTAGATCGCCTAAAAAACGAGAATGGCATCTACGAGAGCGAGGGTAAAATCTGGCTAAAATCAAGCGAAGTGGGCGACGAAAAAGACCGCGTCATCGTGCGCGAGGACGGTCGCGGCACCTATCTAGCCGGCGACGTGGTTTATCATGACGATAAATTTAGGCGCGGATTTGACCGCTGCATCAACATCTGGGGTGCCGATCACCACGGCTACATCGCGCGTATGAAGGCGGCGCTGCATCTGCTTGGATACGACGAAAATCGCCTTGAGATCATACTTTCGCAGATGGTGAGCCTGCTAAAAGACGGCGAAGCCTACAAGATGAGCAAGCGCGCGGGCAACGTCGTGCTGATGAGCGACGTAGTCGAGGAGATCGGCTGCGAGGCGCTTAGATTTATGTTTCTTAGTAAGCGCTGCGACACGCACCTGGAGTTTGACGTGGACGAGCTAAAGCGCGAGGATAGCTCAAACCCGATATTTTATATCAATTACGCGCACGCAAGGATCAATCAAATTTTTGCAAAAGCTGGCAAAAACGTCGCCGATGTCGCGGGCGTGAAATTTGCAAATTTGAACGAAGACGGCAAAAATCTGCTATTTGAGGCGCTTACGCTAAACGATATTTTAGTCGATAGCTTTAACACGCGCTCGATGAATAAAATTTGCGACTATCTAAAGAGCTTGGCAGCGAATTTTCATAAGTTTTACAACGAAAATCGCGTCGTAGGCAGCGAGAACGAAGACGAGCTTTTAAAGCTTTTTGCCGTCGTCGCGCTCTCGATAAAAACGGCTCTAGGGCTGATGGGTATCGCCGCAAAAGATAAGATGTAGAATAAAATTAGTAAATTTAGAAGCGCTTAAAACGGCGCTTCTTGTTTAAAATAACCCCTTAACATCCATGAATCTTTCTAAAATTTCCACCGCATTTTTCGTTATATTTTTAATAGCGATAGAGTATCTGGCCCTCACGCCAGCACAGATAAAACTCATCGAAAACAGCTGGGACAAGGCAAATCATTTCATCGCTTTCGCCGTGCTTTACGCTACTTTGCACTTTGGCTTTTCTAGGTTAAATTTGGGCGCAAAGGTCGCTATTTTGCTAGCTTACGGTATCCAGATAGAAATAGTACAGTCGTTTGTGCCGGGCCGCTATTTCAGCCTGCTAGATATCGTCGCAGACGGCATCGGTATAGTTTTTGGGATCTTAGCGGTGAGAATTTTTGAGCGAATTTTGGATCGGATTAGAGCTAGATTTTAAATTTGAAACTTCAAATTTGACGGCTCGGCTGTGCGAGCTTATTTTGTGCCGCGCCGTTTTGCTTTGTTTAAACTCAACTTTTACCATCAAATTTACCGCGTCAAATTTGAGCGAAACGGCGGGCTAAAGCGATAAATTTATAAATAGTCGCTAAAATGCTGCATAAAATTTAGCGACACGAGGCAAGAAAACTAAATTTCACGGACGCTGAAAAACAGCGCAACCCGCGGCTAAATTTAAGAAAAAATCCAAAACGAAAGAGTAAAAAATGAAATGGCAAGACGGCAGACGAAGCGACAACGTCGAGGATAGACGGCAAAACAGCGTAAACAGCATGGGCTCGCTGGGCGCGCTCATACCGATTATCAGATTTTTACTGGGCTCAAACATCGGCCGAGTGGTTTTGGTTATCGGCGCAGTGGCGTATTTTATGGGCTTTAATCCCCTTGCGCTGCTTGAGGGCGGCGGCACTAGCACTCAAAGAGCGGCGCTAGATAGCCCGCAGGAGAAGGAAAGGGTCGCCTTCGTCTCGGCGGTGTTGGCGCAGACTGAGGACGTGTGGAGCAGGGTGTTTAAGGCGGGCGGCGCGCAGTACAAGGAGCCTAGTTTGGTGCTTTTTAGAGACGCGGTCTCTAGTGCGTGCGGCATGGCGAGCTCGCAGACGGGGCCTTTTTACTGCCCCGCAGACAAAAAAGTCTATCTCGACCTTAGCTTTTTTGACGAGCTAGAGGCCAAATACAAGGCCGCCGGCGACTTCGCGCAGGCCTACGTGATCGCCCACGAGGTCGGACACCACGTGCAAAATTTACTAGGCACGCTCGGTAAAGTAAACGAGCTAAAATCGCGCACGAAAAGTCCGGTAGAGCAAAACGCGCTGCAGGTCAAGGTCGAGCTGCAGGCCGACTGCTATGCGGGCGTCTGGGCGCACTACATGGGGCGCTACAAGGTGCTAGAAGACGGCGACATCGAGGAGGCGCTAAACGCCGCGAGCGCGATAGGCGACGATGCGCTACAGAAAAAATACCAAGGCCGCGTAACGCCAGATTCGTTTACGCACGGCTCGTCAAAGCAGCGCATGACGTGGTTTAAAAAGGGCTTTGAGGGCGGACAGCCAAGCTCGTGCGCATTTGAGATCTAAATTTGACTTTTTAGCTCTTTGGGTTGCGTTTGACGAGCGCAAAATTTCTACTCGGGCGCATTTGGATAAATTTAAATGCGGTTTTTCAGGCATCGTTTGGTGCAACTCAAATTTAAATTTCCGTGATTTTAATAAATTTGGGCGCGGCACGGTTTGCTCGGCGCGCGGCTTGTAAATTTGGCGCGGCAAGCGATAAATCAAAAACGGAGCGAAAGTGAAAAGAAGAGAGTTCATAAGGGGTGCTGCGACCTGCGCGGCGGGGCTTGCTACGGGAGTAAATTTGTTTGCCGAGCGCACTATCGAGACTAGTGCGGCAAATTTGACGGACGGCGTAGACCTAAGCGGCGCAAAAAACCTCGGCGAGAAGCTTGCCGCCATGACGCCGTATCTCACGCTAAATAATAGAATTTTGATGCCGATCGTCGGACTTAGCGCGAGTAAATTTGATGATTTGAAAGACAAAAATGCGCTGGGGGCGGCTCTTGGGCTAGGTTACCGCCTGATCGATACGGACGGAGACGAGGAGGGTGCAACAGTTGCATTTGCGGCTAGCGGCTTAGAGCGCGGACAGCTATTTATCCAAAGCTCGCTCGGTGCTCAAAACGGCGATGAAAGCGGCATGATAAAAAGCTTTGAACGCTCGCTAAAAAAATTAAATACCGACTACGTCGATCTACTTTTGCTGCGTACGGGGGCGGGCGATGTTAGCCTTGCTTGGCGCGTTTTGCAGCGTCTTTACCGTGAGGGACTTGCGGCGTCGATCGGCATTTGCGATTACAATGGAGAATTTGGGGCCGAAAATTTAGCCAAAATCGCGCAAGGTAGCGAAGTTAATCCCGCGGTTTATCAGACGCGCTCTCGCTCCTATCTACGGCACTTTGCTGCACACGGCAAGGTTACCGACCATGACGTGCAAGTGCAACTGCTATATGAACCAGGCGAAGAGCTAAAAGAGCCCGCACTCGCGCAAATCAGCGAGAAATACGGTAAAACGCGGTCACAAATCATCTTGCGCTGGCTCGTACAACACGGGGTTTGCACGGTAATAAACTCCGCTAGCAAGGAGCAATTGCTTGAAAATATCGATATTTTCGGCTTTGAGCTAGCACGCGAGGATAGCGAGCTGATAGCAAAGCTCTGGAAAAGCTAGCAGGCGTACGAGGTCGGTTTTGCCGTCAAATTTTCGTGTTTTAAATTCGGCAAGCTTGGGTTGATGGTAAATTTTAAGAGCGTTTTGCTGGTTTGCTGCACTAAATTTGCTGGCTTTAGAGACGTTAAATTTAGCTTTAGCGGTCTTGGCTAAAATTTGGCGAATCGCAGCGAAAAAGCGGATAACAAACCTAAGGAAAATCAATGAAAAACTTGGACTACGAGGCGCTTAAGGCGGAGTGGCAAAAAGAGTGGAATGAAAAGGGCAAGAAATACGCCAAGGCGGTAAACGATATGGTGGCGTTTGCGGAGGTTCACGGCTGGGACGCCTACGAGGGCGAAGATCCGGTCGATGAGCGCGAGGGTATGACGCAGCTTTGCGAGGCGGTTTTTGAGCTACTAAAGGAAGCCAACGAGCGCGGCGAGACGACGAAATTTAGAGCCGATTTTCCGCCCTCAAACGTCATTTTCGACAAAAAGTTGAGAAAGAGGCTAAGAGACATCGATCAAATTTGCCCTCTTGGCGGCGAGAACGTCCTTTTTATCGCCTCAAACGACGACGGCAAGACGCTGTATCTACTGGAGGGCGAGTGCGTGAGCGAAGTGGCGGACGACATCATCGCCGTGGGCAAGTCCAAGCGAAACGAAATTTACGCCCTGCTAAATCAAGACGAGGTATGGCTGATCAGGGGCTACGACGGCAAGAGCGGCGGCGAGCTGGTGGCGAGATTTAGCCACGAGCTGGAGATCATCTACGACGAGGCTGAAATTTTACCCTTTAACGACGGTAGCAAGGTGCTTTTGGCCGCCCACGACGGAATTTTTTTGATCTCGCAAAGCGGCGCGAAGCTCATCCATCCGACCTACGAGGATGAGGGCGAGGACGAGGATGAATACGAGCTCGAGATAGCTATGGCAAATGCGACCATCTCAAACGACAACGAGTTAATCGTCGCGGGTGAGCAAGATACCAATGAGCACATCCTGATGGATCGCGAGGGCGAGCGACTGGGCGGCATCGGCGCGCAGAGCGCATATCCACACTTTTGCCTATTTAGCGCGGACGATACGCAGCTCATCACGAACTCCTGCCACTTTTACAACGGCTTTACGATCGGCGTGGGCAGGGCGGCTCTAAAGCGCGGGCTGGAGGTTGAGGCTTATTCGTATGACGAGGAGGGTGAGAAAAATTTCACGCTGATCGACGATGCGATGAGAGTTTACGCGGGCGTAACGACGCGGGACTTTTACATCCTCGGCGACGCATACGGCTACATCAAAGCAGTCGGCAAGGACGGGCGTAAAATTTGGCGCCACTATCTGGGCGGCACGATAAAATCTATGGCGCTAAGCGACGACGGCAGCGTGCTATTCGTCGGTACATACGGCGGCAGGCTGCATAAACTACGCCTGGGCGCGGGCCAAGACAGCCACACGATCGGCAACGGCAACCACAAAGAGGAGTTTAGACTGATTGCGTATGAGGATAAAATTTATCGGTGGTGAGAGGCGCGCGGCATAGCAGCTTAAATTTTATCGTTTTTAAAATGCCGGTCTTGGCAAGTAAAATGTGGAGCTAAGATTTGTCAAATTTGACCCAAATTTTGAATGCTAAAATTTAAAACAAATTTACCAAATCTGAATACAAAAATCTAAAGCTAAGTATTTTGCCGCTAGGCCGCTCAAATTTGGCTCAAATTTTACGCATCGACAAAAAGCGTAGCGACAAAATTTATAGACCTCGTCGCCGCAAATTTATCAGTCGTTAGTCGCCGATCGTATCGGCGTCAAACGTGCCTTCAAGTATGCTTTTGATAAAAGAAACGGTCGCAAAGCGCGCGGCGGGCAAATTTATGAGCGTGTGCGGAGCATTAGGCAAGAGTAAAACTATCGCGTTTTTCTTGTCGCCGTAGGTTGCGGCGCAGTTTCCGGTGGCGTTTTCGTTGCCTAGATAGCTATTTTTTTGAGAAAAATATTTATCCTGATCGCTTATTAAATTTAAAACCGGCGTATCGTTAAGCGCCGTTTTATGCTCTTTTACAAAGTAATTTTCCTCGCACGACCAAGAGTTTATAATCTTGCCCAAAAAGTACTTGCCATCGTATCTGGCTACAGCCACTGCGCCTTCGCTGGTGCCGGCTAAAAACAGCTTGCTCGTATCTGCCCACTCCGTGCTTCTTAGTGCATTCAGGGCGACTTTGATTTCGCTAGAGCGTAGCGAATGGACCCTTTCATAAATTTCCTTATCTGCTGGAGATTTGTACGTTATCCTGTTTTCCAGAGCCATACTATCAAACATAAAGCTTGCTATGCCTTCTTTTGCGAGCCACTCTTGCCATTTGTCAAGGCCTATTTTGTTGTTGATGCCGGACGAGCCGTGCAGAAAAACTACGACCGGCGCTTTGGCTTGCGTCTTTGGAGCGTCTTTAAAAAGTCCGACGTAAATATCGCCGCCCGTGACGTTTTTTGGAAGCGCGATTTGAGCCTGCGCTATGCCCTTTCTGGCTGACTCGCTCGTGTGTGAGTACGCGTCGCCCGCAAACAAATGCGCCGCAAAGAGCGCAACAAATAAAACAAAAGTTTTTCTAAACATAAGTACCCTTTATCTTGACTTTGGTTGATTATATAAAAATTAGATTTAAGGCGGCCTTTTGATTTAAAATAACCGCTAAAAACCGCAGGAAAAACTTATGGTAGTCGGCTTTTAAATTTCGGCGCTAAAACTGCCTTGACCGTAGCGCGCTAAAATCGGTTGCTTTTGCGTATTAAAAAGTTCAAATTTAGCTCTTTTTTGCCCGTTTTTGTAAAACCAAAGCGCGGTAAAACGCGTCTAATTAGTGCTTTACATCCCAGCTTGCCATCCGCTTTTTTGCCAAATTCTTGGGCTAAATTTAAGGACACACCTCCCACCTTTTTTACCGACTTGGAGAGCCAAATTTGACCGCAAACTTTCCTTCTTGCTCGTCCTCTTAAAAGTCAAATTTTGCAAGATAATTTTTAATTTTATTTAGCTTTTGGATTTTTGCTGCTGGAGATTTTACGGTCAGGAGAAATTTAGCGTAGGTTTTTAGTTTCATTTTTACTACGCCAGTTAAATTTGCTGGCTTTGCGCCGTCAAGCGATCATGGTAAAATTTGGCTCGATTTGTCACATCAAAAAGATAGTTGTCTGGGTGCGTAAATTTGGATTTAAGAAATTTGGGAGTTTATGATAGAGGCGATCTTATTAAGCTCGTCCATAAACTCTTATCAGCCAAATTTAAACTCCAGCTCGTGTCACCAGTCTTTGCGGTATAGGTTTGAAAAGTCGCTAAATTTGACGACATCCGCTTCAAATTTAACTTTTTAAATAAAAGCAAAAACCTGCGATGTCGGCTTTTGGCTAAAATAATCAAGCACACCGCTTGCAAGATCGGGCAAACCTCAGCAGTTTATAGCGGCGGCTTTGGTCAAATTTGACTGTCCGCTTCATGCTTTAGGCAAATTTGACGCTACCGGCGCGGCGGGCTAAATTTGACTTAGACTTTCGCCTCTTTTAGCTTGCTTAAAAACTCTTCGATGTTGTATTTGGCGCGGTACTGCGCGCTCATGAGGTGTATGAGGATGTCGCCCAGATCGATCACGACCCAGTCGCCGGAGCTTTCGATGCCTAAAAACTGCTCGCCTTCGTCCTTTAGTCCCTCTTTTAGGTCGTCCGTTAGCGAGTAGGCGTGGCGCTCGCCCATCGTGGTGGCGATGATGACGCATTTTGCGATGTATTCGCGCCCGCTCATGTCGATAGCTTCGATGGCTTCGGCCTTTTTGGCGTCTAGGATTTTGATGATTCGTTCGATTCTTTCTTGCATGTTTTTCCTTGATAAAATTTCGCCGCCTCGTCCGCTATGCACGGTATCATCAGGCTTTTGTCCAAATTTTGCCTGATTTGCGAGGACGAAACGGGCGCATTTATGTTTAAAATTTTAAAATTTTCAGGCACGGCTACGTCGCCGCGGCTAGCTACGACGAAGGTCGCGAGTTTAAAGAGCTCGTCTATCTCGTGCCATTTATCCAGGCTTGCCAGATGATCGGCGCCGATGATGAGGTAAAGCTCGCTCACAGCGTAAATTTGCCGTATGTGTCGCACGCTTTCTATTGTCGGCACGGGGCGATTTTGCGCGATCTCGTAGTCGCTCACGCAGACTTTAGGCAGCGCGCTCCAAGCCTCGTTCGCCCACTTTAGCCGAAGCAGCGGCGGGGCTGAAAACTCACTCTTAAACGGGCTGATAAAGGTCGGCATGATGATGAGCTTATCCGCGTCTAGCCGCTCTAGCGCGGCTCTGATGGCGGCGTCGTGCCCGAGATGAGGCGGGTCGAAACTACCGCCAAAAAGCGTGATTTTCATAAATTTGCCTTTAAAATTTCGGTGCAGTTTATCGAATTTGAAGTGAAAATTGGTTGAAAATCAAAAAATTCGCCGATAAAGCGCAAATTAAATGGAGATTTTGTAAAATTTGGGGATTTTTGGGCTCGCAAGGCTCGTTTTTCGGCGAGCAAGCGAGGGCCAAAATTTGCAAAGGCGGGCTTTAGAGCGGCTTAAATTTACGCGCTCGGCAGCGACCGAGGCGGGTAAATTTAACGCGCAAAAGCTAAAAGTACGAAAATAACCTTTCTGGGCGCCCTAAAGCGACCGGAAAATCTAGCACAAGGAGCTAAACATGGTAAAAATCGCGATCAACGGTTTTGGACGTATCGGCAGGTGCGCTGCTCGTATTATTTTAGAGCGAGACGACGTTGAGCTTGTCGCTATCAACGACACGGCGACGCGCGACATGACGCGCTATCTGCTCAAATACGACAGCGTGCACGGCGAATTTAAGCAAGACGTTAAGGTGATAAGCGACGATTTTATAGAAGTAAACGGCAAAAAGATAAGAGTTTTTTCAACAAGGGATCTAAACGAGCTTAGCTACGCAGACTACGGCGCAGACGTGGTTTTGGAGTGTACGGGCAAGTTTTTGACCACTGAAAAGTGCGAGCCCTATCTAGCTCGCGGCATCAAAAAAATCGTTATGAGTGCTCCGGCTAAAGACGACACGACGACGTTCGTAGTCGGCGTAAATGACGATAAATACGCAGGCGAAGCGATCGTCTCAAACGCAAGCTGCACCACAAACGGCCTAGCTCCAGTGGCAAAGGTGCTAAACGATAAATT
>CAUQOI010000054.1:0-13597 GCA_963519525.1 uncultured Campylobacter sp. | reverse complement strand
AAGCTCGAGCCGTAAAATTCGCCTTCCGCGCTCTTTGCGCTCTCTACCTTGTAGCCCAGAGTGTCCTCGCACAGATGCCTGATCCCAAGCTCCGCAACGTCCATCATCGCGTCGTCCTTTAAACGAAATTTTTTGATTATACTTAAATTTAACGCAAACGGCGCTAAATTTAAAAAAGTTTATTGATTTGCTTTATCAGCTCTTCGCTCTCAAATTTGGCCGTGAGCTTTACTATCTCGGTGCCGATTATCGCGCCGTCGGCATAGGTTTTTACCTCGTCTGCGTCATTTTTATTTTTCACGCCAAAGCCCACCGCGACGGGCAGTTCGCTTCTTTTTTTTAGACCCTCTACGAGCGCTTTTAGCCTCTCCTCGCTGGCTCGCTGCGACCCGCTCACGCCGATAGCGCCGAGCGCATAGATAAAGCCCGAGCCGAATTTTAAAATTTTATCCGCGCGGTTTTGCGACGTGACGCTGATTAGCGGGATGAGATCAAGGTCAAATTTAGCGCACAGCCCCGCTACCTCCTCGCTCTCCTCAAACGGCAGATCGGGGATGATGAAGCCCGCGATACCGACCTCTTTTGAGCGGGCGATAAACTTCTCTACGCCGTAAGCAAACACGATGTTAAAATACACGAGAAAAACGACGGGTTTATTTATCTTGCCTTTGCACTCTTCTAGTATGGCAAATATCGCGCCCGTGTTTACGCCCTTTGCGGCGGTTTCAAAGCTAGCCTGTGCGATGAGCTTACCGTCTGCGAGCGGATCGGAGTAGGGGATGCCAAGCTCTAGTAGATCCAGGCAACTGCCGTCTAAATTTAGTAAAAACTCCTTCGTCACCTTGGCGCTAGGATATCCGGCTACGACGTAGCCGATGTTTGCTTTTTTGCCCGCGAACGCGTCTTTTACCTTAGCCATAAATTTTTCCTTTCTCGTAGCCCATCACGGTGTTTATGTCTTTGTCGCCGCGCCCCGAGACGTTTACGACGATGACGCTTTTTTTCGTCAAATTCGGACATAGCTTTTCTAGATATGCTAACGCGTGCGAGCTCTCGATCGCAGGGATGATGCCCTCTAGGCGGCTGGTTAGATATAGCGCGTTTATGCACTCGTCGTCGGTGACGCCGTAGTAGGCGGCTCGTTTGCTCTCGTGCAGGTGCGCATGCTCGGGGCCCACGCCCGGATAGTCAAGTCCCGCCGAGATGCTGTGCACCGGCTCGATCATGCCGTATTCGTCTTGTAAAACGATCGTTTTCATACCGTGGATGATGCCTGTGCGGCCCTTGGTTAGCGTTGCGGCATGATAGGGCGTGTGCGCGCCAAGCCCTGCTGCCTCGACTCCGATCAAATTTACGTCCGCGTCGTCCAAAAACGCGCTAAAGATACCGATCGCGTTGCTGCCGCCGCCGACGCAGGCGATAACGTAGTCCGGATGCACGCCGTGTTCTTTTAGCTGCTCTTTGGTCTCACGGCCGATGATACTCTGGAAGTCGCGCACGATCCTAGGATACGGGTGCGGACCGACTGCCGAGCCGATGACGTAAAAGGCGCTTTCTATCTCGTTTACCCATGCTTGGATCGCCGCGGTGGTGGCTTCTTTTAGAGTTTTTAGGCCCTCTTCTACGCTCACGACTCTGGCGCCTAAAAGCTGCATGCGAAATGCGTTTAGCTGCTGACGCTCTACGTCTGTCGCACCCATATACACGTCGCACTCAAGACCGAGCAGTGCCGCCGCGGTCGCAGTCGCCACGCCGTGCTGGCCCGCACCGGTCTCTGCTAAAACCTTCTTTTTGCCCATTTTTTTGGCGAGCAAGGCTTGAGCTAGGGCGTTATTTATCTTATGCGCGCCCGTGTGGTTTAGATCCTCGCGCTTGAGGTAAATTTCATGCCCATAGTGCTCGCTCAGGCGTTTTGCGTGATATAGCGGGCTCGGGCGTCCGACGTAGTTTTTTAGTAGGTCGTCTAGCTCGGCTTTAAATTCAGCCGTTTTTGCGATACTCTCGTACGCGGCCTCGAGTTCGTCTAGCGCGAACATCACGGTTTCTGGCACGAACTGCCCGCCGAATTTGCCGAAATATGCTTTGGTGTTCATCGGTATCCTTTAAATTTTCGTTTATTTTAGCATTTTAAGTTTTTATTAGGCTTATTTGGGATGCGGATATGTCGCGTTAATCGGTCTGTGAGGGAAATGGGAAATTTTAAAACATGCCAATTTTATTTAGACGAGGCGGCAAAGGCTTAAATTTGTTTCCGTCGCAAGCAAATTTAAGCCTTTATCAGCTCCAAAATTTTCTTTATTTTCTCCGCCGATTTTATACCGTTTTCGTCCTCGACTTTTGAGTTTAGATCGAGCACTCGCGGGTTAAATTTGATCGCCTCGCGCGCGTTATGCTCGCCGATGCCGCCTGCCATACCGAAGTCAAATTTGACCCCCCGCAAAATCTCCCAATCAAAGCTAATGCCGTTACCGCCGGCGTTTTCGCCCTTACAGTCAAAAAGCGGCATATCGCAAAGCGCGGTATCGACGGCGGGCAGCTCGTCTAGCACGCTATAGACGCGCCAAATCTCTAGCCCCATCGCCTTTAAATTTGCGTACAAATTTGAGCTAACCTCGCCGTGGATCTGCGCCGCGTCAAGCGGGACAAATTCGCAGATTTCCATTATCTCGCAGTCGCTTTGTTCTGCAAAAACGCCGACGCACTTTTTACCCGCCGCATGCGCGATGTCCGCTATCTTGTGCGCCGTCTGTGCGCTCACCTGCCGCTTGCTTTTAGCAAATATCGCGCCTAAAAAATCGACGTCCAAACTTGCTACGTCGCGCGCCTCCGCAGGCGTTTTGATACCGCAAATTTTAACCAGCGTCACGCTTCGCCTCGCACGTAGTCTTCAAAATAGCGATAAACTTTACCGCTTTTTATCGCGTCCAGGATGACCTCTTTTGCTTGTGCTGGACTATCAGCGACGCCAGCGGCATAGAGCGCAAACATAGCGTTTAGCACGACTACGTCAAATTTCGGTCCGTCCAACTCGCCTTTTAAAATTTGCTTTAAAATTTCGGCGTTTTGCTCAGGCGTGCCGCCCTCGATCTCGCCGTGAAACGCTCGTCTGAAGCCAAACTGCTCGGGCGTGATGCTGTACTCGCTGATCTGTTCGCCTCGTAGTTCCACGACGCGCGTTTCGTCGCATAGGCTGATCTCGTCTAGTCCGTCCTCGCCGCGAACTACCAGCGCGCGCTCGCGTCCAAGTAACTGCAGCGTCTCGGCGTATAGGCGCAAAACTGGCTTATGATAGACGCCTACTAGCTGATTTTTGAGCGCCAAATTTGGATTTAGCAGCGGGCCTAGCACGTTAAAAACCGTGCGGATACCCAGGCGCTGACGCACTTCGCGTACTTCGCCCACTAGCGGGTGGAAAAACGGCGCGTGGAAAAAGGCCAAATTTTTGTCGTTTAGCAGCTCGCGCTGTTGTAGGAGCGAATTTGAGCTCTTAACGCCCAAAATTTCCAGCACGTCCGAGCTACCTGATTTGCTAGAAACGGCTTTGTTTCCGTGCTTTGCGACTTTGACGCCAAGGCTTGCGAGGATAAACGCGACGGTGGTTGAGATATTTATCGTCTTAAAGCCGTCGCCGCCCGTGCCGCAAAGGTCGATCATCGGCGAGGGATCGCGGTAGGTCTGCGAGTATTTTAGAATGTTTTTAGCCAGGCTTGCTAGGCTTTGCGGATAGAGGCTTTTTTCGCTGATTAGCACCAAAAGCGCTGCTAGCTGCGTGATCTCGTACTCTTTGCTCGCGATGATTTCGCAAATTTGCTCAAAGTCGCGGTCGTCGAGGCGCTCGTTTTCTTGAAGCTTGATTAGAAACGGCTTGAGCGGGCGGATTTTGGTCTCTTTGGCGACCTCGGCCGCAGGCGCGGCTTCGTAGTTGATGAAATTTTCGATGATTTTTTTGCCGTACTGCGTGAAGTAGCTCTCGGGGTGAAACTGTATGCCAAAAATCGGCCTGTCTCTCACGCTAAGCGCCATCACTACGCCGTCCTCGCTCACGGCTGAGACCTCTAAATTTGACGGTAGCTCATCCACGTAAAGCGAGTGGTAGCGCATGACTTCAAATTCATCCGGCAACCCCGTAAATAGCGGCTCTTTGCGGCTAACTTTTATGAGCGAGGTTTTGCCGTGATACGGCTTTTCTAGGCGTTTGATCTTTGCGCTGTGTACAAGTCCGATCGCCTGATGCCCAAGGCAGATGCCAAGGATCGGCGCGGCGATGTCGCTTTGCAAAATCTCTAAACAAATGCCGCTATCTTGCGGGTGTTTTGGCCCCGGGCTTAGCACGATTTTGCTCGGATTTAGCCTGCGAATTTCATCTAGCGTGATCTTGTCGTTGCGCACGCAGCGCACTGCCTCGTCGGTTAGTTCGCGTAGGTACTGCTCCACGTTGAAAACGAAGCTGTCATAATTATCTATCAATAAAATCATTTTTTTCCTTTTAAACGGCTTGTCTTTTGAGCGCCTTTGAATGAGCTAGAAATTTTCTCCCTCGATGAACTATACGTTCTATCTTCGGTCGAAAATTTCTTCGCAACATTCAAATCCATCTCAAAATACTTCGCCTTGATTTCTTATATTCAAATTTGAGTCGCCGAGACCTGAACCTTTAAAATGTAAATTTAAAACGTGCGGCGCGACAGCGCTAACGCACCCCGCTAGCGTG
Organism: uncultured Campylobacter sp.; assembly: GCA_963519525.1. Classification (GTDB taxonomy): domain Bacteria; phylum Campylobacterota; class Campylobacteria; order Campylobacterales; family Campylobacteraceae; genus Campylobacter_A. The sequence continues at coordinate 8,886 of CAUQOI010000054.1, read as the reverse complement.
CAGTGGGGATAGTGGCGGCTTCTGCGTCGCTACGCTCGTAGCCGCTAGCAGACTGTAAGTAGAATCCCTTCCGCCTCCCAAGAAAAACAAAATTTAAAAAGTTTTTATATAGCAAATCCTAGTCTGCAACGACGATTTCTCAAATTTCCTTTGCGTTTTTCGCAAACACGTTTAGTACCGAGGCGCGTTTTTTACAAATTTCTTTATATTCGTATTCCGGCACGCTATCTATCACGATACCCGCTCCGGCCTGCACGAAAATTTCGGCAAAATTTCCCCCGAGTTCCCCGCTTTTTAAATTTGACTCGTTTGCGCCGTCAAGGTGCGGGTCATGCCCGCTAACGTCAAATTTGCCGCCAAATTTACGCGCAAATATCGCGCTTCTAATCAAAATCGCCATTTGCGCGTCGCCGTTAAAGTGGAAAAATCCGATGCCGCCGCCGTAGGCGTTGCGCCTATACGACTCAAGCTCGGCGATGATCTCCATAGCACGGATTTTGGGCGTACCGCTGAGCGTGCCTGCGGGAAAGATACTACCGACCGCGTCAAATGCGTCTAGATCGTCCGCCTTAGCGCCGTAGACGTCGCTTACGATATGCATCACGCTCTCGTAGCGCACGATGCGCATGGCGTTTTTGACCGCGACGCTTTTTGGCTTGCTGACGCGGCCGATGTCGTTGCGGGCGAGGTCGATGAGCATTTTGTGCTCGGCTAGCTCTTTTTCGTCGCTTAGCAGTTCGCGCTCGAGCGCGGCGTCCTCTATCGCGTCCCTGCCGCGTCCGCGAGTGCCTGCGATAGGCGCGACGTAGATTTTGCCCTCTTTGATCTCGCAGACTAGCTCTGGGCTAGAGCCTGCGACGTCGCCGTATGGGGTCGGAAAGTGAAACATATAAGGGCTCGGATTTGCTTCGCTTAAGGCTCGGTAGAAGTCAAGGCTATCCATGTCCGAGGCTAGTTTTAGCTGCTCGCTTAGCACGACTTGAAAGACATCGCCGCTTTTTAGGTACTCTTTGGCGCGTTCGGCGATGCTTAGAAAATGCGCTTTTTCACCATCTAGGTCGGTTAAAATTTTATATTTGCTCTGCCTTTTTGTGCGCTGTTCCTGGGCGGCCGCTTCGTCATCTGCGCTAAATTTAACGAGAAAATCGTAATACCGCTCGCAATCGCCGTAAAAGCTGTAAATTTTGCTATTTTTATCAAAGTGCAGGTAGGCGCGTGCGTTAGCGTAGAAAAAGTCCGGAAAATCGTACTGCGAGGCGTTAAATTCGGGGATTTTTTCAAAATATTTTATCCCGCCGTAGCCTAGCACCCCAAACAGTCCCGCAAAAGGGGCGTCAAATTTTTGAGCGTTAAAATAGCTCTTAAGCCCCGCAAAATCGGTCTGCTCGCTGCTTATATACTCGCAGTCGATGCCGACTATGGTCTGCGTCGTGTCCTCGGCGAGGTAGGAGTTAGCAAATCTCTCGCGGATCTTTTCGTAATAAAAAACTGGGCTCAAAAGTAACATAAAATATCCTTTAATGAGCGTAGATTATATAAAAATTAAGCTTAATTTTCATTTGACGGCGGCGTCAAAAAGCTCGCGCTCTAGCCTTTGCGCCGCGTCTAGGGCGGGGCAGTCCGAGGCGCCGTATCTGGCCGCGACGCTTTTTATATCCTCAAAGCTTACGACCGTTTTGCCCTCTCTTTTTTGAAATAAAAACTTAAACGGAAGCTCCAGCGCGAGGCTCGGTTCGCACTCTATTAAGGGCGCAAGTACGCCCGGCGCGCCAAAAATCACCGTGACCGACGGTGTCAAATTTACGCCCGTTTGCGCAGCGAAAACGTGATGAGGCACTACGGCAAATTCACTAATATCCTTCATATCAAGCAGTCTTTGAAATCTCTTAACTGCGCCTTCTAGCTCTAACTCGCTCTGGCCTTCCGTGACGCCTGCAAAGGCTAAATTTAACCCCGCAAAAATCATAAAAATCAATCTTTTCAATAACTTCCCTTTTTTAAAATTTAAGTCGCAACACATTAAATTTACTCTATTATAGCAGTTAAATCTTTAAACTGCGAGGTATAGACATGAGTGAAATTTCTTTCTATTTTGAGGAAGGTGATTTCGTGTTAAAAGCCAGTAGAGTTGTTAAAGCCGAAAAGAGCGGCACGCTTGTCTTTCGAAACAAAATGAACTCTGTGTTATTCCCGGTTAATTTCACGGCTAGGGATTATGATATTTTCTTTACGATCTGCTGGTATGCAAAGCAGATGGGCTATGTTGAAAATGCCAAATTTATTGAAATGCCTTACTCTGAAATTTGTAGATTTATGCCGTCCGGCCTGAATAAAACCAGATTTAACGATGAAGTAAAGAATTTTAGAGCCAAAGTTCTAGGGCAAGACGGCGCTGCCATCTATAGGAGTGTCGAAATTACCGAAGATGATGAAATAACTACCGTAGGCGTATTTTTTACGGATATTCGGATTTTTAGAAATAAGCAATCATTAAGTTTTAGATTAAACCCGGTTGCTCTTGAGATTTTATTCAGTACCCTTAAATTTATGAAAATAGATTTAAACGACTTTGTTGCGATTAAGGGCAAATTTGCCAAGACTTTATATCGACTCCTGCATCAATACGAAAACGTAAAAGCCGATAAAGACGGCTTTAAGTGTGTAAATTTTAATAGAGACGACTTTGAAAGATTTATGAGTGCACCGGCTAAATATAACGCTTCCGATTTGGATCGCTTTGTAATTAATCCGTCTATAAACGAATTAAATGAAAGCTATTTCAAAAAACTTCTTTTTGAGAAAAGAATAGCTGACGGCAATAAAAAAGCGGTGGTCGGCTACTCGTTCAAATTTATTTTGAATGAAAAATCAGAAAGAATAGGGGCTTAAAACTGCGCCTCTTGTCGCTTTAGGCGCATAAACCCTATTGCTTTGATCCTTATCGTCGCTTACAGGGCTTCTAGGGACTTAAAATTATTTTAAAACAATGCATTCCCGGTACAAATAAATTGCCGGGTTCTGCGCTATCCTCTTATTCTCATAGCGATGTATTCGTCCGTATCTAGGTCGTAGTTGTTCGCTTCGGCTTTAAACTGCATCAGTTCGTCAAAGGTAAAAATATCCTTTAGCTCGTATGTGGCTAAAATTTTAACGTCTGAATACGTCAGGATGCTTACTTCTAGACTCTCTGCGATCTGCCTTATTTTCTCTTTCTTGGAATCACTTACGAATACGATATAATTTTTTATATGCTGCACGTCCTTTGGATCGTTTGGCTGCGGCGCCTCGATAAGCCCCATTTTAAACCGCACAAACTCGCTCATGCTGGTGTTGAACCATTTGGCCTGATCATAAATTGTTATCAGCACATCGTCTTTTATATGCGGTATCGGCGTCGTTAGGGCAAGCTCTATAAATTTGGCCAGCGTATACGTCGGATATTTTTTTCGTATTTTTACGGCCAGTTCCTTTGAGAATTTCGTCCCTATCGCCACTTTGCTCTTTTTTGCCGGCGCTTCTTTTTGTGTGTCCGCCCCAGCTATAAATTCCTCTAGCTTGTCCGTAGAGTTGCTTGCTCTTTTAAAGTCCATTTTCTTCCCTTTTATTTTTTAAAATTCTAATCTCTTAATCTTAATAAAAAATAAAATATTAAAAATTAAGATAGCATTATTTTTAATTTTTCGCAAAACTAAAAATAATAAATTTCCTAAATTTATACTAAAAAAACGATAAAATGCTTATTTTTTACCCTTTTAAAAATATCTCTTCGCATAAGTTTTTGATTTCTTGCTCCGCCTTGTTGCCGTCATTCATCTCGACTACGCCGTAGCCTAGTTGTGTGGCTATTTTGTAGCGCTCGCGCTCAAATATGATCGTGCCCGCTAGCCTTATGTAATCCTCTTGAAGCTCCTCGATAAATGCTTTCAGGCTGTCTATTTTCTTGTATAAAAACGGGTTGGTCGAGGCTCGGTTTATTACAATATAGGCTTGCAGCTTTTCGTTTTGCTCTTTGGCCATTTTTACGATATTGACCATTTTGTCTAGGACGCTTACGTCAAACTGGCTTGGAATGGTCGGGATTATCACGATGTCGCTTAGAGCGATGGCTATTCGCATCTCTCTGCTATCTCGGCCGCCCGTGTCTACGACTATGTCTTTGCCGCGATCTACGTTTTGCAGAAATTCCTTTAAATTTTCGCCGTATTTGTAAGCAAAATCAAATGCCTTTGGATGCCCCTCTTCGTTTCGTATATTTAAAAACGTGGCGATCGACTTTTGCGGGTCGGTATCCAGCAGCAAAAGCGACTCGCCTTTTACCATGCCTTGATTTATGGCTATGTTCGTGGCAAGCGTACTTTTTCCGCTACCGCCTTTTTCGTTGCAGATCGATACTATCATCATCTCTCCTTTGTTTGCGTAAAAATTTAAAATGATTATATCGCCTTAAACTTAATAAATAATAAAATATATATTGTTAAAATAATATCTTATAAAATATAATAAAAAATATAAGATATATTTTAAATAAAATTACATAAAAATAGCAATAAGATTTTATAAATTTCTACTCTTTTCTAGTCGATAGTAAGAAGTGCATTTTTATGATAAAATAAAGCATTGCGTTAAATGCGATGTAGCAGATTGCGGCTAGCGTTATAAAGAACGCGTCCGCGTTTAGGATTGTTTCCACCTTATTGGGTAGTTTTAAGAAATATAAAACTGCATTCGTGCCAAAGCCTAGCAAATTTATGGCTAAAAATACCCACATAAATCGCTTGGCGGGGCTGTTAAATAGTTCTGTTTTCTTTGACTTCTTCATGATTTTAATAAATTTGCTCCCTAAATTTGATTTATTAGCCTAGTTCTCGGTTTAAGGCCGTTGATTCGCTGAATTATTATCCTGGTAAATAGTTCTTGTCCGTTTAGGACGGCCGATTTCGTGTTGCTTTGGGCATAGTCTTGTTTGACTAGCTCGGGGTATTTTTCCTTGATCTCAAAATCGCAGCCCAATATATGAAACTGCGCAGGGTTGTGCCGTAAAAAGAACGTAAGGGGTACGCCGATTACGCCATCATAGTCGATCGGTATGTTTTTATAATTGGTCACTTCTATGATTTTGTAGTTATCGTATTCCGGGTATTCGTGCTCATTGCCTTTGTATTTTTTCATCAGTCTTACGCCGGTTTGATGCTTTGTGCTTTTTAAATTCGTAAACCACGATACGTTGCTAAATCGCTTTTTGCTGCCGTCCGGGCGAGTAAAAATATTTACTTGGTGATTTCCTAGCCAAATTTGGTTATTTTTGTATAGCTCAAATATCTTTTTATAGGTAATCGAATACGTTCCGCCTACGATTAAAAATTTCTTTTGACCGCTTTGGGCTATATCTATAAGCTCTCTAAAAAGGGAGAAGGGTGGATTAGTTACGACGATGTCGGCCTGCGCGATTATCTCCTTTACTTCGTCGCTGCGAAAGTCGCCCCGACCGCGCAACTGCGTTTCGCTCATGCCGTCACTCGTGATCTCTATTTTCGTGCCTTTCGAGTTTAGCTCGTTGATGTTAAACGTCGTCGTGATCAGCTTTTTTAGCTCCAAAGTTTTAAAATTTAAGGCGAAATACCTATAAAAGTTGCTATTTTTGCCGTCATTGCACGGGCAGACTACGATTTTGCCTTTAAAGTGCGCTTTGTAGTCTCGTAGCTCTTCTCTGATCTCGTCAAAGCTAGTATAAAACTCGTCGTCGATCTCGTATTTGGCTTTCATAAAATATACATTGGCTCTCTTTTCTTTATCTGCCATCCAGCCTTGCTCGACCAGCTCGTTTTGGGTTGAAATTTGGCTCATTCTTTCCCTTTTTGTCCCGTTTTGCTTTTTGTATCGAAATACGATTTTAAAAAGCAAATTTCAAAATAATCAGCTTCTGGATCATTTAAATAATGCTCTAAAAATGAAGTGAGTTCTGAACGTACGCTGCCAAACTCTTTAATAAATTTTTTCTTATTTTGCGTTGCAAAGCATATAAAATCATCTTTGCCGATAATACACTCATAACGACTTTCTAAGTTTTTCTTGTATTTTTTAAAAATGTCAAAAAATACAGGGTTTAACGTATCCTTATATTTTTTACCGAAATAAATCCCGGCTATATCTTGCTCTTTATCGATTGTCGTTTTACGGCAAACACGAAAAAAGATTTCGGTGTTGTCCACAACCATGTTATTTCCTCTTCAATGCCTTTTCTATAAACGCCTTACAAATTTTCAGATCAGTATCGTAACCTTTGGGTAGCTCCAGCTTTTTATCTTTTGCTAGATCTTGCGCTAGTTTGATTTGTTTGTCGCTCGGCGGGCGGATGGCTTTATCTTTATTTTTATTTATAAAATCCGAGCAAATTTTCCAGTCTGCTTCTATGCCGTCCGGTAATGCTATTTTTAAATCCGAAGCTATGCTTTTCGCAAAATTTAGCTGAGCCTCGCTCGGAGGTTTGGTCTCGCCGCTATTTAGCTCTTTAAAGCCCATTTTCTCGTGCAGCGGCTTTATAAAATCGAGATAATTTACTTTGCCGTCGCTTATTTCGTCTAGCACGCCTTCCATTTGCTTTGTAAATTCGCTTTGCGTGATCCACTCGTCATTCGCCTTAACACTTTCGATGAAACTTATCCCTTTGCCGGTGGCCACTATGTTTTGATTTTTGCCTTTGGTTTCGATAACTACGAATTCCCGCTTTAAAAGCGTAGGCAGAAACGTAGCATACGTGCTTGGCCTACCGATGCCCTCTTTTTCTAAAAGGGAGATAAAATTGCTTTCCTTGTAGTGCTGCGGAGCTTGCTTTTTAACTTCTTGTAGCTCGAAGCCTAGCACCTCGACTTCGTCGCCTTGATTTAAATTTAGCTCTATTTGGGCTACGTCTTTATCTTGCTCGTCTTCATCGTCCGCTTGCTCTTTCAAAGCCCCCTTAAAGCCTTTATAAATGCATTTGCCGGTCTTGGCCTTAAAGCTTAGAGCCTTGACGTCTATGTCGTATGTTTTGTTCTCGTTTACGGCGTTCTTGGCCTGACTTAGGACTGAATTTAGAAAAATAAGCTCATAAAGCGATTTTTCGTCATCGCTTAGGCTTTCGCGCCCGGCGATCTCATCTATCTCGCCGTAACCATGCACGTGGCTTATACGGATCGCTTCGTGGGCTTCGGCTTGACTTTGGCTGCCGGCTTTATATATTTTTTTCTCGTACCATTCTTGCCCTTTAAATTTAGCTTCCACCTCATTTATAAACTCGTCCGATATGGTGTTGCTATCGGTTCTATGATACGTAATGAGGCCTTTTTCGAATAGCTTTTGAGCTAGGCTCATTGTCTTATCAGAGCTAAAGCCTAGTCTTCTATTTGCCGCCTCTTGCATTTGGCTAGTTCTAAACGGAGCTTGCGGCTTGATTTGGCTTTGTTTCGTATCTATTTGATAGACTTTTGCTCTACTGCCGCCAAGTTCATCGATTTTTGCGTTTGCTTCGTCTTTGGAGCTAAAAATATTATCGTTCACGGCCGTAAATTCTACGCCACTGCCGGTTTTTAGCTTTGCTTTGATTTTGTAGTCGATCTGTTTTGATGCCGGGCTCGCTAAAAACTCTTTTATTTCAAGCTCTCTTTTTACGATCAGGGCGAGCGCAGGCGTTTGAACCCTGCCGACGGATAAATTTTTATCGTTGAGCTTGTTGATGTAAGCAGGCGACATAATAAAGCCCACCAGCTTATCGCCTACCGCTCGTGCTTTAAAGCTATCGAATTCCTTTAAATTTGAGCTTGCAAACGGCACGGCTTTATCTAGCCCTTTTTTGATGCCGCTTTCGGTTATTTCGTGAAACTCGGCGCGCTTTACGCTTTTGGCGATATTTTTAATCGTCTCGTAAACCATGTAGCCGATGCCGTATCCCTCTCTGTCCGGGTCGGTAGCGATAATGACGTCCTTGCCTTTGCAATCGTTAAAAATTTCGTTCATTCTATGCTTGCTTTGCTCTTTCATCTCAAATATCGGCTCATAGCCGGTATAATCGGCCACTATCTCCTTTGTAAGCTCTTTAAAATGTCCTTTGGTAGCATAAACCTTTGCGCCGGTTATATGCTCTATCTTATCGCACTTGTTTGGGCTTTCGATGATGATTACGGCATTGCTCATTTTTCGCTCCTTAGTTAAATTTATTGCTCAAACGGCGCATCTTGCGCGTTATCGATATATTCATTGTCTATCTGCGACGCAGAATGGGTTTGCTCGTTTTGCCCGATTTCTTGCCTATCTTTGGTATCGAGCATTATCATCTTATCGACGACTACGCTATGCTTGCTTCTGTTTTGTCCGTTATTATCCGTCCATCGGTCAAATTTCAACCGTCCCTCGATAAATATCCTTGAACCCTTAGCCAGGTACTGATTGGCTATTTCCGCGCTTTTACCCATAAAAGTTACGTCTATAAAGCACGTCTCTTCCCGCTTCTCGCCGTTTGCCGCATTAAATCTGTGTGTCGAGGCTATTGCGGTATTGCCTATGGCCATACCACTTGCCGTGTATCTGAGCTCTATATCTTTGGTTAAATTTCCTATGATTGTAGCTTGTGCGAACATTTTTACCCCTTTTAAAAGAATTTTCTAAATTTTAGCCTTACGGCACCGCGTATCCGCCGCGAAATACTTTATAAGCATCATATACGCCTTTTCCTAGCATTTTCGTGCCTTTGCCTATATCTTTTCCAAGATTTACGCTCGCGTCTATTCCGGCTTTCGTGATTTGTCCTACCGCATTTCCGCCGGTAGCCTTGCCGAAGCTTTGCAACGCTCCGCCGATAAAGCTGCCGCCTGTCGCTTTTCTAGCTAGTCCACCCAGCAAAGTCTTTCCGGC
>CAUQOI010000053.1:0-13634 GCA_963519525.1 uncultured Campylobacter sp. | reverse complement strand
CCCCCCCAACCGATAAGCGAAATTTAACCTCTTTTGATTTCTTAAAAATATCCCTTCTTTTAACTCTTGCGATCTTAATTTTCTTTCCGACCGATATCTTGGCCGCGCCTGCGAGCGGTGGTCTAGAAAAAGTCAATACTCTGCTCGAAAACGTCGTTAGTTGGCTCAAATACGCCGCCGTAGCCGTCGTTACCATAGCTATATTCGTGGTAGGCTATAAGGTGCTATTTGGTGGCCAAACTATCAGAGAGTGCGCCCCGATCATCATAGGCGCCGTTCTCATAGCTTCGGCTGCAGCTATCGCCGATCTTTTGGTAGGAAATATTTAAGATGCAAACAGAGGCGATGTATAAAGGACTCACCAGGCCGGCCATGTTTTTTGGCGTCCCCATCATCCCTCTGTTTTTCGTTTGCGCCTTTTTCGGTCTGATGTCCATATACGTCGATCTGAAAATGTTCGCATTCACGGTGCCGTCGGTTTTGATTATGAGGGCGATCTCTAAAAAGGACGAGTCTATTTTTAGGCTACTGTTCTTAAAAATGAGATTTCTCTCAAACCCGGCAGCAAAGAAATTTTATAAAGTCAAAACCTACAACTCTCAAAGTTATTCAAAAATGCCGTTTAACAACGATTTTCCTAAAATCAGCGCGATCGGTCTACATAAAAATCCAAGCTTCGATAAATTTATTCCCTACCAAACCCTAATAGGCGACATAGTAGTCACCAAAGACTACGAGCTGCTCGCCACTTGGCAAGTAGAGGGAGTTTCGTTTGAAGTCGAGGACGAGATAGATATTGATCAGTTTAAAAATAGGCTCAATATGCTTTTTAGAAGCGTTACGGATAAACCTGTATCGTTTTATTTTCATAACTGCAAAGTGCCTAGCGAGGATAGGCTCGAGTCGAATTTTAAAAATGAATTTTTGAATGACCTTGATAAAAAATACTATGACGGCTTTAGCAAAGAAAACACCAAGTCAAACAAGCTATTTTTAACGATGGCCTATTCTCCACTAGGACGCCTGGAGAGATCGAGCTTCAAAAAAGACAGCGTCGAAAAACGCGTCAAAGAGCTAAACGGCTACGTAAAAACCATGCGCGAATATTGCGACTCCATAAGCGCTAGCCTTGAGGCCTTTAAGCCTTCAAGGCTTGGAATTTATAAAAAAGACGGGGTCGATTTTTCATCCCAGCTCGAGTTTTACAACTATCTGATCGGAGGCGAGTTTAAACCAGTCAGAGCCTCTAACGCTCCGTTATTCGAGTATCTTAACGGCGGTCTTGATACGATCATGTTTTCAAATTCGGCCATGCAGTTAAATTTCAGCGACGGCAAGAAAAGATTCGCCAAAGCCGTAGAGTTTAAAGACTATACGCAATTTACGTATTCGGGCATCTTAGACGCGCTTATGTATATGGACATCGACTATACGATCACGCAAAGCTTCACGCCTATGGCCAAGGTGGACGCTAGAGACGGCCTGGTCAAGCAAAGAAAAAGGCTCGTAAGCGCCGAAGACGAAGCCATAAGCCAAATAGCCGAGCTCGACGAAGCGCTCGACGAGCTTGCTAACGGCAGTATATGCTTCGGCAAATACCATTTTTCGGTAGTCGTATACGGAGACACGTTAAGAGACGTCGAAAAAAAGACCAATGCTATGGTCTCCAAACTGAGCGATATAGGCTTTTTGGCCTCGATCTCAAATATCGCTTTACCGGCTACTTATTTCGCCCAGTTTCCAGCAAATTTCGCCATCCGCCCAAGGCTTCACAGCATTTCTAGTAAAAACTATGCCAGTCTAATGGCCATGCACGGGTTCGCGTCTGGTAGAAAAAATAAAAACTGTTGGGGAGACGCGGTCACGATACTAAAAACTCCGAGCGGGACTCCGTATTATTTTAACTTTCACGAGATAAAAACCGACGATGATTTCGGCAAGGACGATATCTTAGCCAATACTTTAGTGGTCGGCCAAAGCGGTAGCGGAAAAACGGTCTTAATGAATTTCTTGCTCGATCAGCTATGCAAATTTCAAGACAGATCCACTTTCTTAGACTCTCTCCCCGAAAACAAGAAAAAAGCTACGTACTTTTACCTGGATAAAGACAAGGGCGCAATGGGCAATATCATCGCTCTTGGGGGCAAATATATTTCCATAGACGGCGGAGCGCCTACTGGGTTTAACCCGTTTATGGTCGATACTACGCCCGAAAACCTCAGAAAACTTAAAATTTTAATCAAAATGCTCGTCACTAAAAACGGCGAAATTTTAACGACTTTGGAAGAGAAAAATTTAAATGCAGCCATAGAAAGCGTGATGTTCAATTTTGAAAAAGAGGAGAGAAAATTCGGTATTTCTTTAGTCCTAGAGCATCTTACGGAGGACTCTAGCGAGACCAACTCTTTAAGATCGCGCTTAGAGCTTTGGCAAAAGGGCAATAAATTCGGCTGGGTATTCGATAACGAAACGGACGAGCTAAATTTTAACGACGAGGATATTAACGTCTACGGCATCGACGGGACTGATTTGCTAGCCGACAATGAGATCAACGGAGCCGTCGCGCACTATATCCTTTGGAGGATATTTGATCTAACGGACGGCAGACGCTTCGCCCTTTTTATAGATGAGGCCTGGGACTGGATCAGGAACCGCGTCGTAGCCGATGAAATTTTTAACCAGGAAAAGACTATCAGAAAGAAAAACGGCTTTATAGTTTTAGGCACTCAATCCGTCGAAGACTTCTCCGAAATCCCTATAGCTCCTGCCATCATACAACAAAGCGCGGCCGTGCTGATCCTGGCAAACCCAAAAGGCAAGAAAGAAAACTACTGCGGCGTCTTAAAACTTACCCAAGAAGAATACGAATTTGCTATTAACACCGATCCCGCCGCATATAGATTTTTGATCAAAAAAGCAAACGAAAGAGCCGTGGCCTCGATAAATTTATCTCACGTCGGAAGGACGAATTTAAAAATACTTTCTACTACCAAGGGCTATATAGAGAGCATAGAAAAGATCAATAAAGACAAGAATCTAAATTACGAACAAAGGCTTCATAGCTTAAAAAAGCTATACGAGGCGGCATAAAGGAGACATCTATGAAAAAATTGGTTTTAAGCTTGGCCGTAGCTTTAAATTTAGCGGCCTCGGGCATCCCCGTTTACGACGGAGCGGCATTCGGACAAAGACAGACCGAATTCTTCGAGCAGGTTAAAACTTGGCTGGAAGAGGCCGATAGGTGGGTGAGGACTACGCAGCACTATAAAAATCAAATAGACGCCTACGCAAAGGAGCTCGCCACGAAAACAGGCATCAGAGACGCCGTAGCCTTCGTCGAGGAGCTAAAAGATATCTATGCCCAAGCAAAAAGTCTAAAGGGCTCTATCATGGGCATATCGGGCGCTTACGGTAACGAAAGCGAGCTTAGCCCTAAAGAAAAAGAGCTTATGGACAAATTTCTAAAATACGACTATTGCGACGATAAGCTCATAGAAAAAGACCAGCAAACCATTTGTCGCCAAAAACGTCAAGATACCTTCAAAGAAGTTCAATTTTACATAGAGCGCAGCGAAGATATCAGCGATCACGTCTCTACGATCAATAAGCTTTCTAAAAAACTCAAAAGCTCGAAAGATATCAAAGAAAGCGTAGATATCGGCAACGCTATCCAAACCCAGGTAGCTCTTTTGGAGGCCGAAAAAACTCAAATAGAAATTTATCAGCTTACCAGGCAAAGGCAAAAGGATGCTCTAAAAGAGCAAGAGAGGGAGCTTTATCTTAAGGGTGAAGCACAGCCCGTCGGGCTATCGTTTAGAGGAAAGTAAAGCAATAATATGAGCGGTTCAACCTTATTTCAAGACCTTGGTAAAGAAATAAATGTATTTCTTGACAAGGCTGCGGACAAGACCGTAACCGACAAGATAGACACCTTGGGACTAGTGATAGCCTCCTGCGTTTTGATTTCTATTATCTATCAAGGCTTAGAGGTTATGTATGGCAGGACTCAGGAGCCGATGAGGACTATACTTTGGAATATCTTCACAAAGGCCGTGATCTGCTCTATTTGCCTAGGTGGAGGCGCGTATATAGCTATCATTACCGATGCCTTTAAAGGCCTTAATGCCTGGGCCGGGGGCGGCGATTTGGGATTATATAAATCCATAGATAGCTTATATGGTGTCGCTCATAAAATTAGCGATACTATTCTAAAAAACCATGAATACGTCGGCGGATTATACGCCCTCTTGTTTTGGGCGGGGTTTCTTATAGGGTTATTGCCCGCATTTTTTACCGTTTTAGGCACCTCGCTTACCTTATCGATTTTGATACTAGTGTTTCCTTTAGCTTTCATATGCTTTCTTTATAAGCAGACCAGGCAAATTTCCATCCAGTGGTTCAATTTGTTTTTAGCTAACGTCTTTACCGTATTTTTCGTAGGCCTTTTTATGAAAATAGTTACGGAAATTATGAGTAAATGGATAGTTGGTATATCTGGAGATCAAACTATTAGGGTTATCTTTCAAATGTTTGTTATTGGCCTAACTATGGGTAGTCTTTTAAGCCTTGCAAAAGGCCTTGCCCAGGGGCTCGCTCAAGTTTCGTTCGATACCGCAGTCGGCTCTGCCATAGGCTCTAGCATGAGAGGCGCGGGAGCCGTAGCCGGAGGCATGGGATACGCGGCATATAAATACGGTCAATTCTTGCGCGCGCCCGGCGCGAACGGGGTGGTCTCTAGGATGGGGCAGGCTATGGGTAGAAGCATAGGCAAAAGATTATACAGGAGATGATATGAGAAATTTGATATTTATTTTTATCGCGACGTTTTGTTTCGCGGGATGCGCGGCGACAAATAAAAGCTTGCCCGGCAACGCGCCGCAGGAAAGCTCGGCCGCCAAGTGGGAGGATCTATTCGATAGCAAAGATTGGTCTCCCGTCAATCAAACCAAACAAGAAGAAGGCAAGGTTCTTTGATGGCTGCCAAAAAAGACGACTACGATATAAACTCATCGCTAACATACGAGGCCAGCATCAGGTATTTGGTGGCCAAATCTAACGGCAGAGCTTGGCTTGTGGCCTTTATCTCTCTTTTTATCGCGGCCATTTCGGTCGGGGCGGTGGCGCTTTTGACGCCTTTAAAAACCGTAGAGCCTTACGTTATCAGGGTAAACGATACCACTGGAATGGTAGATATCGTAACCTCCGTAAAAGACGAGGTGTTGACCAAAAACGAGGCTTTGGACAAATATTTCATAGCTACATACGTAAAGATCAGGGAAGGGTATTACTACGAAATTTTGCAGCAAGACTATATAAAAACTCAAATTCTCTCCAGTCCTAAAGTGGCCGAGGAATATAGAAGCGTATATGTCGGGTCAAACGGCAGAGCCGAGAGATTAAAAAACAAAACCGAAGTGAAGATAGACATAAACTCGGTAGTTTTAGGCGAGAGCAACGGCGTGAAGACCTCTACCATACGCTTTAACGAGGAAAGCGTGGACGTTAGCTCAAAAATCTCTACAAAAACGGCTAAGATAGCTACTCTAAGCTACGACTACGCGCCAAATGAGCTGATCACCGAGCAAGAGAGGCTGGAAAATCCGCTAGGCTTTAAGGTCTTGACCTACCGCGTAGATATCGAAATTTCGAGATAAAGGAGCAAAAAATGATCAGAAAAATACTAAATTTCGGGGTAGTAAGGACGACGATCTATATCTCGGCCATAGTCTTACTCGTATTTTGTCCAATTTTCCTTTTACGGATCGATCAAGCGTCTGAGGGCTTAAACATCTACGCCGTAGGCATCGTCATAGGCCTTCTACTAAGCAGCTTTATAAATGCCGCCGTCAATGCCGAGGAGACTAAATTTAGAAATAAAATCAGGCAAGAGTCTATGGATGAGTTTAAAAAACGTAGAGAAGAACTCATCCCAAACGTATTATCCGCTATCAAAAAATTTAACGAAAACAATAAAAAGGGTATCGACCGATGAAAACAAGTATTATCTCATCTTTGCTTATTTTAGGACTTGGGGCAAATTTATACGCCCTAAACGTCCCGGAATCCGCTAAAACCGACAAAAGAATGACGTTTGCGCAATACGACGCGAACGACGTATTTTTGATCAACGCCAAAAACGGATACGTCTCGATGGTCAAATTTGCCGACGACGAAAGGATAGTAAATATCGCGACGGGTTTTAGCGACGGCTGGGATCTAGTCGATAAGGAGAATTTTCTTTTCATCAAGCCAAAATCTTACGTCGCTCAACCTACCGAACAGCAACAGGCCTACGACGAGGACGGCAACCAAATTCAATACGATCAATCTTTGGTGATCCAGCCTAATGAGGAGGATTGGAAAACGAACCTCATAGTTACGACCAATAAGCGTATTTACGTATTCGACCTCTCTTTGCAAAGCTCTAAAAAGACCAATTACCGCGTCGAATTCCTCTATCCTTTGGATCTTCAAGCCGCGGCCGCAAGCGAACAGCTAGCTAAAGAGCGCGC
Source organism: uncultured Campylobacter sp. (assembly GCA_963519525.1). Lineage (GTDB taxonomy): Bacteria > Campylobacterota > Campylobacteria > Campylobacterales > Campylobacteraceae > Campylobacter_A. The sequence continues at coordinate 7,122 of CAUQOI010000053.1, read as the reverse complement.
CAAGGCCGAAGAGGAGATAGAAAAAGATTTAAAGCGCACTACGATACCTAGGAATTGGGAGTTTTATATGCATGTCAATAAAGGCAGCGAAACGATAGCTCCCGATTTTGCTTACGACGACGGAGTATTCACGTATTTAGGCTTTAACAGCACTAAGACCATCCCGTCGGTATTCTTATACGATGAGACCAATAAGGAGAGCATTTTAAACACTCACCTCAAAAAAGACGGAAAATTCGACGTATTGGTCATTCATCAGACTGCAAAACAAATACTTCTAAGAAGCGGTAATAAGTTAGTCGGGATAATGAATAGCGGATATGCCAAAAATCCGCTCGAGCAGACTAGAGAAACTACGGGCAAATCCGTAAATAGGGAGATCACACAATGAGCGATCCCGATAAGAAAAACGATACCGCAAGCGACGAAAATCTAAAATTTGAAGAACCCGAGCTTAGCGTAGAAGAGGTAAATACTAGAAAACTTCAGGCTATCGCGGTCATAAGCTTTGGCTTGATAGCCTTGCTGGTGGTCGGGCTGTATTTTTTCAAGGGCAACAAAAAAGAAGAGGTCGCGCAAGACAAGATAGGCACTCAGGTCAAAAAAGCGAATTTTGATTTTAAAGACGACGAGCCCGAGCAAAAATCGTTTAAGCAGCTAATGCTGGAAAAAAACGATCCCGAGCCTCCCAAATTTGAAACTCCAAAGGATAATCCGTTTATACCGGCCGCAAAGAGCAATACTCCTTCCCCAAAACTCAAAGTTCTCAAGGGCTCCAGCTTCGTGATGGTATCGAATCAAAAAGCGGCCGCGGGCAAAGTTAGAGAGATGCCTACGGATCTAACTAGCGACGAAAGATATATGGTCGATGAAAACGGAAACGTTATCGGTAAGCGTAGTATCTTAAAAGACGATACGGACAACTCTTATGCCGGGCAAACGTTCACTCCTACGGCCGCCAAAAAAGGCGCGTTCAATCCAAATTTGTTGCTTCCTAAGGGTACGTATATCGGATGTTCGCTAGATACAAGGCTCGTTTCGTCCATAAAAGGAGGAATAAGCTGCACGGTAAGCAACGACGTCTATAGCAGCAACGGAAGCGTCCTGCTTATCGAGAAAGGTTCGAAAATAACGGGCTTTTTCGAGGCGGGACAGATGAAAGACGGATTAAATAGAATTTTCGTAGTTTGGCAAGAGATTAGGACGCCAAATCATATCAATATCCCGGTATATAGCGGCGCGAGCGACGAGTTGGGCGGAAGCGGCATAGAGGGCTGGGTGGATCATCACTGGCTCGAGCGCTTCGGCGCGTCCATCCTTCTTAGTGTTATAGACGACGGCTTTAACGTGCTCTTTAACGGCAAGAGAGGCAGAGATAACGTCGATTATACGGAAAACACCAGGGAAACTACCAAGCAAATGGCAAATACCGCTCTTGAGAAATTTATCAACATCGAGCCTACGCTTTATAAAAATCAAGGCGATATCGTAGGCGTCTACGTTAACCGCGATATAGACTTTTCAAAGGTCTATAGGCTTACTAAAAATAACAAAAAAGTAAATAGGGCAAATTATGGAAACTAAAAACGTGGTCTTGAATAAATACGCCAAAGACTTTTTCGGAAAATACCTAGACGACGACAATATCAACGAAATATGCTACCAGGGCGGAAATTTGATTTGGTTTGAGGACGTGCTAGGTAACTGGGGCAGCGAAGAAAGCTCTATGGACGAGCAAAAGGCGAATTCGTTCGCGCAGGCCGCGGCCAGCTTCAAAAACGACAAAATAGATAAAACCAAGCCGATCATGTCTTGCATATTGCCCACCGGCGAGCGCGTTCAAGTCGTGATCCAGCCCGCGACCTCGCGCGGCGTCGTGTCCATAACCATCAGAAAACCAAGCAAGGTGCGCTATAAGCTTGACGATTATATAAGAAACGGCTCGTTAGACGGCGAGACGGCCGCAGCATTTGCCGAAGCCGTAAAAAACGGAAAAAACATAGTTATCTGCGGCGAAACGGGAAGCGGAAAAACGACCTTTATGAAAACTCTCATAGACTTTATCCCTTTTACCGATCGTATCATCACCATCGAGGACGTCGAAGAGATCAAATTTTACGAGCACAAAAACTACGTTCAACTGTTTTATCCCAGTGAAGCCAAGCTAGGAGACCCCGTAACTTCTTCTACGCTACTAAAATCTTGCTTGCGTATGAAGCCTGATAGAATTCTCCTGGCCGAGGTTCGCGGCGGCGAGACCTACGATTTTTTAAACGTTATTTCAAGCGGCCATAACGGATCTATGACCAGCTGCCACGCGGGCAGTATAGAAAGCTGCTATAACAGGCTCGTGATGATGGCTATGCAAAACGATATGGCACGAACGATCGGCAAGGATATGATACTAGACATCGTAAAAAACGTTATAGATCTAATCATCGTGTTTAAAAAGCACGAAGGAAAAAGAAAGGTCATAGAGTATATCTATGACGGAAAAGTCGCCAAGGTAAGCTAAATGGGTTTAAACAAAGGGCAGGTCGTATTTTTATTCGTGATCGCTGCCGCAATGGCGTATTTTTTGACCGGTGTTTTGTGTTTTGCCCTAAATGACGCGGTAAAGATGATACCGAAGAAATTTAGTCTCGATTTTACCTACAAAGCCGTCATCAACGATTATCCTCAAATTTATAAAGCTCTTGGCATAGCCTCCGTTTTTAGCCTAGCTTTAGTATCCATCATCCCTTTTTTACCGAAAAAACAAAGCCTATACGGCAAGGCGAGATTCGCTACCGCGGCCGAAGTTAGAAAAATGAATTTATTCGGCGACGAAGGCATAATCATAGGCAAATTTTTAGGCAAGCTGCTACGTTTCGGCGGGCAACAATTCGTATCGCTCGGTGCGGGTACCAGGTCGGGTAAAGGCGTAGGCGTGATAATACCGAATTTACTAGACTGGAAATACTCGGTAGTATCTCAAGATATCAAACAAGAAAATTTCGATTTTACTTCGAAATATAGACAAAAAGTGCTTAAAAACGAGGTATTTTTGTTTAACCCCTTCGATAAACGCACTCATAGATATAACCCTCTGCACTACATCGACATGAACGGAAACAACGCCGACGGCGAATTGATGGATTTTGCGAACATACTTTATCCTTTGATCGGCGATAGCAATACCCAGTTTTTCAATATGCACGCTCAAAACCTCTTTACCGGAATTTGTTATATGTGCCACGACTTATTAGACACCAGGTTGGGCGTTTCATTTTTAAAAGCCAATAATTTAAATTGTAGCTTTACTCTCTATGGAATTTTGGAGTTAAGCGAGGGTTTGAGATTTTATGTAGATAACGGGGAAGGGACTAAAACAAAGATAAACGGGTTTAAAGATACCTACGATACTCTCTGCGCCGCTGGCGTATTGAGAGAAAAAACTCAAAAATTTATAGACGCTTATTTTGCGATAGAAAGCGCCAACACCAGGAGCGGCGTTTTAAGCTCTTTTAATGCGCCGCTGATGATTTTTAGAAACGATAACGTGCGACTAGCCACGAGCGGGAACGATTTCGATTTTAGGGATTTGAGAAAAAAGAAGATGACCATATATATCGGTATAACTCCCGATCAAATCAATAACGCTAGGCTTATCTTAAATATCTTTTGGCAGCAGCTTCTTTTGTCCAATACCAAAGAATTGCCGCAAAAGAACCCGGATATCAAGCATAAGGTTTTACTGATAATGGACGAATTTACCGCAATAGGCTATTTGCCAATATACCTGAAATCTATCGCCTTTATAGCCGGGTATTGGTTGCGCAGCTTGATAGCTTATCAGTCCGACTCTCAAATAGAAGCGCCGCAGCCTGAGGGATACGGCAAGGAGGGCGCGAAGACGCTTTTAAAAAATCATGCTTGCCAAATTTACTATGCCCCCAAAGAAGAAGACGCCGAACGCATAAGCAGGTTGCTGGGTTACAAAACCGTAAAAAGCAGGTCTCGTAATATAGGCAGAGGCGGCGGAGGTAGCGAAAGCGACGTCAAAAGGGCGCTAATGCTGCCTCAAGAGCTCCAAGAGATGGATTTTAAAAACGAGATCATCAGGATCGACAATGGAAAACCTATTTTTTGTGAGAAAGCTTTTTATTACGTCGATCCATACTTTATCAAAAAATTTAAGACCGTGTCTCCTAGCTTAGCAAAAAAGAAAGGCAAAACCATCAGCGAAGACGACTTAAAAGAGGCCGCCCTTAACGGGGAAACTAAAATAGACGTTCCCGTTCAAAGCATCTCCGACCTGGAAGCGCGATTAAAACAAGACATCGAAGACAGACACCGAAATTTTATAAAAGGAAACAAGTAATGAAACCAACCGTAGTGCTCATACCGCTTTTAGTTTTAATGGCTGGCTGCTCCTCAAAAGCTCCCGATCCCGTTAAACTTGACGGCGGATCGAACATAACCATAAATCAAAATTTGCTTTTAAGGCACGAAAATATCGTTCCCAAAGACCCCTTTTTACAGACGAACAATTGGACTTACAATATACACGCCCAAAGGGGATCAGACGGAGAGCTACTTAAAAACGATCAGGTCGTAAAGACGTTTTTGCTCGCGCATAACGCTACAAAAATCATAATCATAGGAGCCGACGAGGTCTCGACCGAGTATCGAAATTTTCTTAGAAGTAACGGCGTAACGGCCGAAATAGAGCTTCAGCCCGTATCGTCTATAGAAATGAGCAAGGATAGGGTAAATATCCTATTTTTTCACAAAAAAGATCAAAAAACCCAATAAAGGAGTTACTATGAAAAAAGTCGGTAAAATGTTGCCTATCGTGGCCGGTATATTGATTTCGTCTTCGGCCGTTGCGCTTGAGCTTCCAAAAAACGTTACCACTCCTCCCGATCTTCTAACGGGAGACGTGAGGTTGGCGTGCGAGGCCATACTTTGCCTTTCATCGAACCAAAGACCGCCCGAGTGCGATCCGTCCATCCAACGATACTACTCCATTAAACACAAAAAATGGCAAGACACTTTAAGGGCTAGGCAAAATTTCTTGAAACTCTGCCCAGTTGGCGAGGATGCCGAAAAAGACGGCAAATTTACGGATTTGCGAGATAACGTCCTCGTAAATTTACGAGACGACTGCACGGCAAAAGCCTTAAATTCCAGGATCGAAACCAAACACGACTTTGGCGATACTTACTACAGGATCGACCCGAAGCTACCGGCGTCTTGCAAGGCTTTGATAGCGCACGAATACACGAATTTGACGTCTAGAAAATACGTTTGCTCGGACGAATTTTACGCCAAAAAAGATTGGGATAACGGATATAAGACCGAGCAGATCCAATACAAAGAGTATATGGACTTAAAAGCTAAAGACGGCGGCTCGGTTTGGCAAGAAGTCCACTCTCAAGGCGATAACGGCGGAAGCATCGTCAAGTATTTTAAAAAAGTACCAATAAATAAAGACTGCTGGGTCAATTGATGGATTTTGTTTCATTCGAGAATGAAGGCCAAAAAGAGATACTGGACTATTCAGCCCTAATAGAGCGTCAAAGGCAGCTAAAAGACGAAATAGCACGCCTAATATCCATAGGGATGCAAAGAGAGGCCTCAAACGGGCTCGATAAGTCCATATACGATGAGATATCGGTCAAATTTGACGATTTTTTAGGACTTACGCAAAAATTCATTAGATTTTTTAATGAACCTCCAAGCGACGAAGATTTTAAAAGGCTAAATTACGCGGCCATACTGCAAAAGGCATATAACGAATTTAGACAATTCTCGGATAATTTAGAATTATTGCGGCTTGAGGAACAGAGCAAAAAATTCTCGAATGAATTTACCAATTTCATAGAAACCACGCAAGCAAGGTTAGAAAACGTCGTTTCGGGCTACGATGAATTTTTAAAGAATTTCATCTCCAAACAAGAAAGCACGATAAAGCCGTTTGAAAATCACGTCGATAACATCGAAAAGCAGCTAAATGCCGTAGTAAAAATTTACGACGGATCTTTCGCAAAAATGCTAAAGATCACTAAAAACGGTGCGATAGCGGTTTTGTTCTTGAACATTTTTATGTTTTTCGTTTTAGGAGCTTTGGCTGCGGGCGTATTTTTTAAAAGCGCCGAGCTGGAGCGAGTTATCGAAATGAGCTCAAATTTGGAAAATATCAAGGTAACGCGAGACAAAGATCGAATAATCCTAAATATCCCCAAAGATAAAATGAGCATCGTCGACGACGGCAAAAATCAAAAGATAATTCTAAAATCAAATTTAACTAAAGGAGAATGACGTGAACGTTTTTGTTACGACCGGCAAATATGCCGACAAGAAAACGGGCGAGCAAAAGACTCTAGTCGGTTTTGGATCTTTGAACGAATACGAAGGCCAAAAGCCCAACGCTAAAGACGTTTTTTATAAGATCAGCGAGATCGATACATTCTTAAAAGCCGTAAAAGCCGATAAAATTCCTGTCAATATGAGCGTTAAAAACGAAGTCGGGGAGAGTATATTTATGAAAGCCGACGCTTATTATCAAACCGGGATATCCAAGGAGGGCATGGCCTACGGATTTAGTAAAATAGCCATCGAGCTACAGCCCGAAAAGCGCAGCGAGACGGGAGAGCTTATTCAAAACGCGGAAAAACTGTATGCTACAAAAGGCAAGGACGGGTATTCGTTCGATAAAAACTCCGATATGGAGCTTGTGGCTAAATTTAATAAGCTTATCTCTGAAGGGGTAGAATTTACCCTTTCGGCAACCAAAAACGATACCTTAGCAAAGTATCCCAAGCTGATGGAGGCCATTAACCAAATAGACAAATCGGCTAAATTCGAGATAGATTTTGAGAAAAACAGGGGGGCTTTCATAAAAAGCGTCCAATCCCCGGCAATAAAAACGAACAGCACCGAAGCTGAAATAGCGTCCGGAGAGAAGATGATCATAGCTCAAGCATCACAAGAACAAGAAAGATGACCGTAGCGGAGCAGCTCCGCTACGGTAAAAGGATTTTTTATGACGCAAGAACAAATGCAAACGGCCTATATCTTAGACCATTTGGGCTACAAAATAGACAAAAACGGCAAATTTAAGCTAAGGAGCGAGCA
>CAUQOI010000052.1:0-13751 GCA_963519525.1 uncultured Campylobacter sp. | reverse complement strand
CGTCTTAAATTTTCCAAATCTCCGCTATTATCTATCACAAAATCCGCCATAGCGCGCTTTTGCTCGATATCCATTTGTAGCTCCACGCGGTGCTTTGCGGCGGCGCGATCCAGCCCGTTTCGCTTCATCACGCGCGCGATCAGCGTATCTTTAGGCGCATAAACGACCGCTACTTTGTCAAAAAACTCATACCTCTTACCCTCAAAAAACAGCGGAATATCGACAAAATAGAGCTTTCCTTTCGCCTCCAAAGCCTGCGCCTGCGATAAAATTTCAGCCGTTATCTTTGGATGCAGTAACGCTTCGAGCTTTGCAAGCTCTGCAGGATCTTTAAACACCAGCTCGCCTAGTTTTTTGCGGTCCACAAAAGCGCGGGAGTCGGTCAAATTTTCCTCATCTCTGCTAGCATCAAATTTGACCCGCGCATTTTTTTGCACGACGTATTGCACGCCGAAAATTTCAGCCACCTGTGCGGCGCAGCGATCTAAAACGCGATGCGAAATTTTATCGGCATCGATGATCTCAAATCCGCGATCACGAAGTAGCTCGCAAACCGCGCTCTTGCCGCTACCGATACTTCCTGTGATGACGACTGCGTGTTTAAATTGCGGCATTTTGCCTCCGATTTTTTACTCCGATTTTAGCAATTTTTAGCTAAAATTAACCAAATTTCAACAAAGGGCAAAAATGATAAGCTACAAAGACGCGGGCGTCGATATAGACGCGGGAAATGACTTCGTAAACGCGATAAAACCATTCGTCAAAGCGACGCAAACTCCGCACGTTTTGGGCGGTATCGGCTCGTTTAGCGGCGCGGTGAGGCTACCCGCAGGGTATAAAAAACCTGCGATCCTAGGCGCCACCGACGGCGTGGGCACAAAGCTACGACTCGCGATCGACGCACGCAAATTTGACGGCGTGGGGCAGGATCTCGTAGCAATGTGCGTAAACGATCTCATCTGCAACTTCGCCGAGCCGCTGTTTTTCCTCGACTACTACGCGACAGCGAAGCTTGAGATCGCGGATGCCAAAGAGGTCGTAAAAAGTATCGCCGAGGGCTGCAAACTCGCGCGTTGTGCGCTTATCGGCGGCGAAACGGCTGAGATGCCCTCTATGTATGAAAAGGGCGACTTCGACCTTGCGGGCTTTGCCGTGGGTATCGCCGAAGAGGACGAGATCGACCGTAGCAAGTTTGTACGCGAAGGCGACGTGCTCATCGCGCTTCCTAGCAGCGGCCTGCACTCCAACGGCTTCTCGCTCGCGCGCAAAGTAGTCGCCGAGCTTGGGCTAAAATTTGACGACAAGGTGGACGGTCGCGTGCTCATCGAAGTGCTTTTGCAGCCGACCAGGATTTACGTCGGCGACTTTTTAAATTTAAAAGACAAGATCCATGCGCTTGCACACATCACGGGCGGGGGTATCGTGGAAAATCTGCCGCGCGTCTTCCCTGAGGGGCTGGGTGCGAAGATCGAGCATGCTGCGATCCGCACGCCTGAAATCTTTAAAATCATCGCGCAAAAAGTGGAGTCCGCAGAGATGATGAGGACGTTTAATATGGGCGTGGGTATGATCGTCGTAGTACCGAAAGAAAATGCGGACTTCGTACTCGCTAACACCGATGGCTACGTTATCGGTGAGGTCGTAAAAGGGCAAGGCGCACAACTAGTTTAAATGGTAAAAATTTAACTTTGGCTCGTAAAATACATTGCGAGCCAAAGTTTTTTAATGCGGCAAATTTGCTCTGTTTGCAGTGCAGGCTACAAAAAATATCGTTAGATTTACTTACTCTACCTATCAAATTCGACTGGACTATTTTGTTAGTCAAATTTTTGTTTGTAAAATATCTATTAAATCCTGAATAAAGCGCCAAATTTAGATAAAAATAACGTTAGTTTTTGTTAGTGCGCGTAAGCCAAAAGTTAGTCCACAAAACCAAACAGGCGCGAAATTATATTATTTAAATTTAACAAAAACCCAAATCCTAAAAATTAAATATTATATTAAATAAAAATATTAAAGTGTAAATTTAATGCTTCTTAGCTAAAATTTGGAAAATTTTCAATACGAAGGACGGGCGATGAGTATAAATTTAGATAGACTTAAGGCGCTTTTTAGCGAAATAAACGCCATAAACGATGCGAGCTTTGGCACCGGGATGAGCCGCCTAGCCTACACGCACGAAGACAAGGCCGCCAGAGAGCTATTTATCGCGCGCTGTAAGGAAGCGGGCCTAAAGGTGCGCATAGACGCGATCGGAAATATCTTCGCCAGGCGCGAAGGCACCCAGCCCGAGCTGCCGGCGGTAGCGTTTGGCTCGCATCTAGACACCGTGATAAACGGCGGCGAATTTGACGGGATTCTGGGCGTCCTGGGCGGACTAGAGCTCATCAGATCGCTAAACGACGAAGGCGTGCAGACGCACAGACCGCTCGAATTAGTCGTCTTTGAGTGCGAGGAGTCGAGCCGATTTAACATCGCGACGCTCGGCAGCAAGGTTATGTGCGGCAAGCTGGGTTATGAAAAGCTAAAAGACGTGCGCGACTTTCAGGGGCGCGCTATAGGCGAGATCTTTGCAGAGTTTGGCATCGATCTAGCAAGCATCGAAAAGGCTAAAAATTTGACGCCTGGCTACGAGAGCTTTTTCGAGCTGCACATCGAGCAAGGGCCGCTACTGGATAATGAAAATATCCAAATCGGCGTCGTGAGCGCCATCGCCGCGCCACACAGATTTAGCGTGCGCGTGCAGGGCCAGGCTCAACACTCCGGCACGACTGCGATGAAGTATCGTCGTGATGCACTTTGCGCAGCAGCGCAGATAGTGTTAGCCGTCGAGAACGTCGCGCGCGAAAACGCGGCAAACGGCGTGGTAGCGACCGCGGGCAACTGCACGGTAAAGCCGGGCGTCATGAACGTCGTACCGGGCGAAACAACGCTGCTAATCGACCTGCGCGGTATCGATCTGCACACGCGCGAAGCGGCATACGAGCAGATCCTGGCCGAAATCTCGCGCATCGAATCACAGCGCGGCGTCAAATGCGAGATCAAACAGCTAGCATTCGATGAGCCGTGCGCGCTAGACGGCCGACTAATCAAACTCATAGCTCAAAAAGCCGCGGCGCTCGGGCTTAGCTTTGAAATCATGCCAAGCGGTGCTGGGCACGACGGGATGCATATGAGCGCGCTCTGTCCGACGGCGATGATCTTCATCCCGTCTAAAGACGGCATCAGCCACAATCCGGCGGAATTTTCTAGCTGGAGCGATATCGCCAACGGCGTAAATTTATTAAAAAGCGTGGTTTTAGAAGCGGCAGAAAGGGTTTAAATTCGGCCCAAATTTGACGCCGCAAAAGTTGGTCGGTAGACCAAATTTGAAGCATAAATAAGCGCGGGAAATTTCTCCCCCGCTAGTTAAAAGCAAATTTTACGGCAAAATCAACTGCCGTAAAATTTAAACGGCACTCAAGCCTTCCTTATATATTCACTTGGATCGTACTCTTTGCCTTCGTCGTGATCTTTTAGGAGTTTAACCACGACGGGGCTAAGCGCGATGATGGCGATCAGGTTTGGAAGCACCATGAGGCCGTTAAACATATCGGCTAGCTCCCAGACGAAATTTATCTTTAGCAAGCTGCCCGCAAACACAAATCCAACGACTAATATCTGTAAAATTCGCACAAATTTGGCGCCAAAAAGATAGCGCACGTTGATCTCGGCGAAGTAGTACCAGCCCAAAATCGTCGTAAATGCAAAGAAAAACAAGCAAATCGCCACGAATCCGTAGCCGCCCGCGTGCCCCAAAACATGCGTCGAAAAGGCCTCTTGCACGAGCGAGATGCCAGTTAGCACGGCTTTGCCGTTTTCAAAATGTATCACGTCTGCGCTAAGCACGACGAAAACGGTAATATTTAGCACGATAAATGTATCGACGAACACGCTCATGATGCCGAGTACCGCTTGATCTACTGGGTGTTTGACGTTGGCCGCAGCGTGTGCGTGAGGGGTCGAGCCCATACCCGCTTCGTTTGAAAATAGTCCGCGCGCGATACCGTATCTCATCGCCGTAGCGATCGTGGCTCCTGTCGCGCCGCCCCAGGCTGCGGACGGATTAAACGCGGCTTCAAATATAAGCGCTATGACGCCGGGAATTTTATCGAGATTAAAGCAGATGATGACAAGCCCGACTGCGACGTATAGGATAGCCATAATAGGTACAATCTTTTCGGCGACTCTGGCGATGGCTTTGACGCCGCCGATAAAGATCATAGCGCAAATCGCCGCCAAAAACAGCCCGCTCGCCCACTGCGGTATGCCAAATGCGCCCTTAAAGCCGTCCGAGATCGAGTTGGCTTGAACCATGTTCCCCATAAATCCGAGCGCCAAAATGATCGCTAGCGCAAAAAAAGCCGCCAAAACTTTCGCGTAGCGGCTCTTTAGCCCGCGACTGATATAAAACGCCGGCCCGCCGATCATATGCCCGCTGTCGTCTTTGGTGCGGTAAATTTGCGCGAGGCAGATCTCTGCAAAATTCGTCGCCATGCCCAAAAACGCAGCGCACCACATCCAAAATATCGCGCCCGGCCCGCCCATGATGAGAGCGGTTGTGGCACCAACGAGATTGCCCGTGCCCACCTGCGCCGCGACGGCCGTAGCGACCGCCTGAAACGAACTCATGCCCGATTTTCCCGCCGCTTCGCCGTGCAATGAGAAGTTACCGAAAAGCCTATTAAGCCCCATTTTAAACTTAAAAATCTGCACGAAACGAAGCCTAATCGTAAAGTAAAGCCCCGTACCGCAAAGTAGCGCGATGAGGAAATACGGCCCCCAAAGGAATGAATTTATAGAGCTTACGAGGTCGGTGAGCATGAATTTGCCTTTATTTTTAAAATTTTTCAAGTATATTTAAAAAAATATAAAACTAAAATAAATAATAAAAATTTTTTAGCCTATTTTAAAAATATACGTCAAATTTGGATCAAATTTCGCAAAACGGCGATTTTTAGAGCATATTTTTAAATTTGATTTTGCCGTTACGTTTTAATTTTGCGCAAATTTGCCAAGAAATTTAACGAGCCTGGTAAAAACCAAAAGATGAAATACGGCAAATTGATCGCGTTGCTTTTTGTAAAATTTGACGAAACGACATGGCAAATTTGGTCGGCACAAATTTAATATAAGCCGCTCAAATTTGCCGTCCGTCGTAAACACTCCAAATTTAGCCCTTAGATTTTATTTTAACCAGCCACTCGTCCAGCGTTTTTTCAAAGCCGATGCCGTTGCTTTCGTAAAATTTAAGCGACTTTTCGAGGTATTTTTGCTCCACCCAGCCGCCGAAGCTATGCGGATATAGATAGTCCTTAGCCTCGGGCGCGGTGTTGATGAGATATGGCGGGATGGCTAGAGGCGGCTCATTTTTTACGTAGGCTAACGCGGCGTTTATGGCCTTGTAGCTGGAGTTTGACTTTGGCGAGTGAGCCAGGTATATCGCGCATTGAGCGAGGATTATACGCGCTTCAGGGAAGCCGATCTTGCTAACGGCAGCAAGCGCGTTAGCGGCTAAATTTAGTGCGTTAGGGTTAGCGTTACCGATGTCCTCGCTGGCAAATATCGCCATCCTTCGCGCGATAAAATCAGCACTCTCGCCAGCGTCGATAAGCCGTGCCAGATAGTACATGACGGCGTTTTCATCGCTTCCCCGCAGGCTTTTTATAAACGCGCTTGCCAGTCCATAATGCACATCGTCATCGCTAACTCCTTCGCTAACCGCGTTAGCTCTCAGCGTTTTTAAATTTTCTAACGTTATTTCCTCGCCCAGACTCACGGCAAACTCTAGCAAATTTAGCAGTCCGCGCGCATCTCCGCCGCTACTTTTTATGAGATAGGCTTTGGCATCGTCTGAGATATCAAATTTAACCTCGCCTCTCACGCGCTCAAGCAGCTTTTCAAAATCCTCGCTCGCAAGCGGCTTAAACTCAAAGAGCATCGAGCGGCTGCGGATGCCCGAGCTTAGCGTGAAGTATGGATTTTCGGTGCTGGCTCCGATGATGGCGGCGCGGTAGTTTTCCATCGGTATCAGTAGGGCTTCTTGCTGCGTTTTGCTGAGGCGGTGGATCTCGTCGATGAAAAATAGCGGCTTAGAAAGCGCATTTTCGTGGTTTTTTAGGATTTTGCGAAATTCCTCGATCTTGAGATTTCCGCCGTCAAATTCGTAAAAATCATACTCCATCGACCGCGCTACGACGCGAGCAAAGCTAGTCTTGCCACAGCCTGCCGGCCCGTAAAATATACTGTGCGGGATTTTTTTGTTTTCGATAAATTTTTTAAAAACGCCCACCAGCTCGCGCTGTCCGCAGATCTCGTCTAAGCTCGTCGGACGAAATTTCAAGGCGAAATTTTGCAAATTTGCTCCTTTTAATTTTTAAGACATTATAGTCAAATTTAAATTAAGAAGCGGATTTGCGGGAGCGGACGGGTTAAATTTGGGCGGGCAAGAAAAGGCAAATTTGACGTTAGCGCCCTACCCTAGCAAATTCAAATTTACACAAAAAACGAGCCGTCAAAAAACGGTAAATTTAACGGCGAAAGCGGACCGAATTTAAGCTAAATTTAGCCCGCTTGCCGCGTTAAATTAAAACGTCTTTTCAAAATCCACGTAGAAATTTCTACCTTTGCCGACTCTGGACGTATCCTTAATTCCGTTCGCGAATATATATTCTTTGTTAAAGATATTGTTCACGCCGAAGCTGATTTTTAGCCCTTTGTTTAGCAGATAGCTGTCGAAATTCTTAGGTTCCCATTTGCCCTTGAAATTTACGATGGTAAAGGTTTCGTCTACGTTTTCGTATTTTTGGCCGCGCACGACGTAGTATTTCTCGTCGTTGTTAGGCCTAAACCAGTGCGTCATATCGCCGCCGAGGCTCAGTCCCCACGGCTCGTATCTATACATCGCGCCTAAAGTTAGCTTGTCGGCGTAGACGGTGAGTATCTTTTTTGTCGCTTTGTCGTAGATTTTCGTATGGTCGTATCCGAGCGAAAATGTAAGGTTGTTTATCGCATACTTGGACTCGATCTCGATACCGCGGCGTTTTGCGTTATCGACGTTTTCGTACATACCGTAGCGTCTGCCCGGTGCTTCGGCATCAAACGGCGGATTGCCTTTGTCCGGTCTTGCTTTTAAATTTATCATATCTTTGATATTGCCGTCGTAGTAGGTAGCCTTAAAATACAGCTCGTCATCGCCTAAAAGCCCCTGTTTGTCGATAGAAAAGCCTACTTCGTACTCTTTTGCGATTTCAGGTTTTAGGTCTGGGTTTGGTATGTACCAGTAGTGCGGATTTAGCGGGCCGGCCGATGACGTTTCGTTTGGAGTAGGTCCTCTAAAGGTCTCTGCATAGCCTGCGAGTAAATTTACGCCATCAAAGACCTCGTATGCAAGGCCGAGTTTTGGAGAAAATCTAGACTCGGAGTATGAGCTGCGATCGCCATTTTTGACTCCGCGTTTAAATTTATCGAATCTACCACCCAGGGTAAACTCGAATCTACCTACGCTAAATACGTCTTGCGCGTATATACCGAGATCTTTATAAAAATTCGGAAACGAACCGAAGTCGCTAAGCTCGCCGTTGTACCAAAATATCGCGTCCTCTTTTCTATGCTCGTAGTCGATACCGGTGACTAGCCTGTGCTCTAGCACGCCGGTGTCAAAGAGGCTTTCGTTTTTGAGCCTGACGCCCCATCTGTCGTCTTTATTTTTGTAGTCGACATTGACGGGATTGCCCCTGCTAAAGCCCGTTCTAACCCTATGATTTAGAGCTTTGGCGTTGTAGTACTGAGCGGAGAAATTTATCCATCTATTATTAAGCGGAGTATACTTGTATATCACGCTATAGTCTCGCTGTTTTAGTCGCCCCACGGTAGGTATGGCGCCCGCCTCGCTCCAGTAAAGAGACTGCCAACCGCTAATAAAATTTTCGTGATAGTTAAATACGCTAGCCTCCAAGACATGCTCGTCGGTTATAGCCCACTCGGTTTTAGCAAAGACGGTGTTTACGCGTTCGTCGTTTTCCGCGTATTTTACGCCCGAGCGCTTACCGTCTCTAGCCATCTTTATCTTGCCGAAATCCGCATGCTTGCCGTATAGTAAAATGCCGAAATTTTCCATCGGCTTAGCTGCGACGGCAGCTCGATTCGAGTTCATGTGATTACTTTCCTGGCGATGGCCGATCGTGACGCCGTAGTCGCTGCCGGGGTTTATAAAGTCGCTCACGTCTTTAGTCTTCATGCTCACGATACCGCCGACCGCGCCGCTGCCGTGCAAAACGGAGCTAGCACCCTTTACGACCTCGACGCGTTTTAGCAAATCGTTATCGACACGAAAGCTTGAAATTTGATTGGAAAAGAGCGAAGGCGAGCGCTGGATGCCGTCTTGTTCTATGATGACGCGCGCTTCGCTTTGGTAGCCGAATCCGCGGATATTATAGTACTGGCCGACCTGCCTGCCGTAGTCGTTTCCTAGCATTACGCCGGGCACCGAGCCAAGAGCGTCGATGACGGACGGCGATTTGACTAGCTCGTTTTGGCCCAGAATGCTGACCTGACCCGTATATTTGGCGACGTCGGTTTCGCTCCTGTTTGCCGTGACGGATACCATATCTAGCTTCACCGATCCCGTAGCGTTGCTATCGGCGCGCTTAAATTTGCCGTCCGCTCCTCCCGTCTGCGCGAGAGCCGAGGCTGCGCTTAACAAAACCGCAGCCGCAATGATGCTAAATTTACCCATAGCTTATCCTTTATATTAAGAAATTGATAATGGGTATAATTCTACCTATTTTTTATTTAAATTAACTTACATTTTTTATAAAATTTTAAATTTAACTTACGAAAAAAGTGATATAATTCAATTCTATTTCATTTAAGGAGAACACATGAAGAAGTCATTGTTAGTAGTTGCCGCACTGGGCATTATGGGCGTATCTGCCGTAGCAGCGGAGCTTTCACCTTCTTGCGAAGAGTACTTTAAGCTAGTTGACGAGTTTGTTGAAAAAACAAAAGACAACCCACAGATGGCGGCTATGAAATCTACTTACGAGAGCCAAAAAGCTCAGTTTGCTCAGCTTCCAAAAGACTCTCAAGAGGCCGCTTGCAAACCTGCCCTTGATCAAATGAAACAAGTTATAGCTACGCTACCTAAATAATTTTTATCCCTCCGTTTGGAGGGATTTTTCGTCTTTTTTAATTCTTAATCACTATCAAATTTTATGTAGATTTATCAAAATTTAACGTCAAATTTACTGCCGCAAGGAAGTATAAAAAGCAAATTTAATCACGAATAATCTTCGCCTTTGCCGTTATGCTCGCGATCTTTAGCTCGTAGATATTCATCGCATTTAGCCCGTGAGCCGCCGCGACGTCAAAGGTTCGCATATACTTTGGCGTGTATTTTTCGCTAAGTAGCCGTAGCGCATGCAGCCTCGCCACCTCGTCCATCACGACGTAGGCCTTGGTTACGGCGACGGCGGATTTGTATTCTGTCGTGAAAACTTTTGCGCCAAGCACCTTGCCGTCGTCCTTGATCGCATCTAGCTGCTCGTCCGTTAGAACCGGCACCCGCGCATAGCTCACGCAAACCAGCGTCACGTTTTTGCCGTCTTTTAGCAGCTTTGCCTTAGAGCCTGCGGGCGCACCGTGCAAAAATACCCTCTCGCCCTCGCGCACGACCGAGATCGGCACGCTAAAAATCTCGCCCGTCTCATCAATGCAAGAGATCGTGCCGTATTCACACGCATCGATGATCGCAAGTCCTTCCTGCGCGGTTAGTTCTCTATCTTTTCGTCTCATTTTCCGCCTTTAAATTTTTGAAAATTATAAAATTTTAACCCTAAAAAAGTGTATAATTTTGCAAATTTAAAGGACGACGATGAGAAAAATATTGACATTTTACGCACTAAGCGCGCTGGCTTTAGGCGCTCAAAACGCATGCGAGGAGTACGTGAATCAAAGCAAAATTTACCTAAACGAGCTTTACGAAATAAAATCTAAGCAGCTAAAAGACGATCCGCAGGCCTTTAGGCTCTTTGAGCTTAAATTTGACGAGCTACAAAAAGCGCAGGATGGTCAAGCGGCGCTAATCATACAAAGCGGCGACGAGAAATTTTGCGAGCGCGAATCGGCCAAGATAAAATCCATGCTAGACGAGATGAGGGCGGAGAAAGCGCAAAAGTAGGCCTGTTTTATAGAAAATTTGAGCCGATTTTACCGAGTAAAGCCAAAAGTAAATTTTAAACCCGCCAGAGCTAGTTTGACGAGCTTTTTATTGCAAATTTGACGTAGCCTATTTAGCCCAAATCACAAAAATGCGCTTTATCGTAGCAAAATTAAACCATCCTAAACCGCGTTGTTTAAATCCCAATCTATCGGCGCTTTACCGTGCTCGGCGAGATACAAATTCGCCTTTGAAAAGTGCCTGCAACCAAAAAACGCGCCGCGTGCTAACGGACTTGGATGAGCCGCCGTTAGTACAAGGTGTTTGTTAGCGTCTATGAGAGGGATTTTGGCCTTAGCCGGGTTGCCCCATAGCATGAAAACAACGTTCTGGGCGCGCTCGCTAAGCTTCCTGATCGCAGCATCCGTAAACTCCTGCCAACCGAAATTCGAGTGCGAGTTAGCCTGCCCCGCACTAACGCTTAGCGTCGCATTTAGCAGTAGTACGCCCTGCTTCGCCCAGTAGCTCAGATCGCCCGAGTTTGGCTCCGTTACCCCCAAATCGTCGCGGATTTCTTTGTAGATGTTGGCGAGGCTCGGCGGGATTTTGACGCCGTGCGGCACGGAAAAGCTTAGCCCCATTGCCTGGCCAGCGCCGTGGTACGGGTCCTGCCCTAGAATCACGACTTTGACTGCGTTAAACGGCGTGAGGTTAAAGGCGTTAAATATCAGCGCATTTGGCGGATATACCTCGCCGGCCGCCTTTGCGCGCAAGAAATTTTCCTTCACGCGGGCGAAATTTTCGCTTAAAAACTCCTCTTTTAACGCCTCCTTCCAGCCCGCTTCGATTTGGATTTTGTCGATCTGCATGATTTTCCTTTGCAAATTTGCTCTTTTTCTTTACATTCATTTTAAGGCAAATTTACAAAATGATAGCCAAAAAATATTTAAATTTAGGCGGTTTAAGACGGTCTCAAATTTGGACGCGTTTATCTTGTTAAATTTTCAAAAAAGAGCAAGGCAGTTTTAAAATTTGCTGTATAATTTAAACTAAATTTTAAATAAAGGAACAACAATGTCCGAGCAAATTTTCGAGAAACTAAAAGAGCTGCTAAGCACGCAAAATGCGGACTTTCGCGCGGTATCTCACGCGAGCGCTAAAACCTCGGCCGAGGTCGCCGTAGCGCGCGGCACGGAGCTAGGGCAGGGGGCTAAGGCGCTCGTTTGCGTCGTAAAAGGCGGCGGCGTCAAACGATATGTTTTGGCCGTGCTGCCGGCCGATTACAAAGCTGATTTGCAGCTCATCGCACAGGCGCTTGGCGGCACGAGAGCTAGCCTAGCGAGCCCCGATGAGGTCATGCGACTCACCGACTGCGTCTTTGGTAGCGTTCCGCCGTTTAGCTTTCACGAGGAGCTAGAGCTGATAGCTGATCCTAGCCTACTTACGCGCTATGCCGAGCTTGCTTTTAACGCAGGCTTGCTAGATCACTCTATCATTTTAAACACGAAAGACTACGAACGTATCGCGCGGCCGAGATTGGTCAAATTTGCAACGACGGAGTGATGTTTGCTTGCCAATAGACGCAAAGAATCAAAAATGACATGTAGTTTAGTTAAAATTTGGCCATATCATTTATGGCTCAAGATAAGTTAAGCGGATTTTTAGCCGCGACTTCGTCTTGCTACTTATAAGACCCCTTATCATCTTTAGTAAAATATGATAGAAGGTTTTTGTATCTTTACTGTCATTATATCCAAACTCTACTTCACTACGCTCGTAGCTGCAAGCAGAAAACACTCTTTAAGATGAAGCAAGAAATTTTCTTTCTTAATGTCTTTAAATTTAGCTAGTCTATGTTTAGCATAACCCCTTCTGCTTGCAGTAGCAAGACAAAGTTGCATCTAAAAGTTTTCTATACCGTTGATATGGTTTTTACCTACAGCTTCTTGTGAAGTAGCAAGCACAGCGTAGCTAAAACTCATTCTTAGAATGCTTTGCTCTGTAGTGCTCTTTGGCCCCATAATCAACCAATCCGTCATAAGCCTTCCAGCAATCAGAATAGATAGTAGAGCTATCAAGCTCGCTATACTGAGATAATATAATTCACTAGCAGAACAGTTTTTAACTATCTGGGTATAGACCTTACCGTCACACTTTAGCATTCCAAATACCAGAGTTTTATTTGCTGCGCCTCTACCTCTTTCCCCTCTTACTCTTTTAGATCCGAAGTAGCTTTCATCTATTTCTATTTCGCCTAAAAACTTAGATATCTTCTCACGCTCTTTAGACATAATAATTCTTATTTCTCTAAAGATTTTACATAGGGTTGCTTCTGAAATTTTAGTTAAATTTGATATCTTTGATGCTTCTATATTCTCTGCGAAGTACTTTAAAATTTTTCTAAATTTCTTCTCTGAGATTCGGGAACGGACTATATACTTATTTTTTAACTTCGCTATACTCGTTACTTTCAAGAACATAGCTTTCATCGCAACTTTACTACTCCTTTGTGTGAGCTTAAGTTAAAGAGAGCCAATTTTAATATAAGCTATTTTTACTAATTCCACTAGATAATTCAACAAAATACTCTGTTTTATCGGCACATTGTACAAAAAGTTTATCTTCAATAATTTTGTAATCACAAATAATATCAACGAAATCTACTTGCCATAATTCCTCGGAATGATAATAGCAAATAACATTACATTCGCACACAACACACAAATATTCACTATTTTTACTACTCAGCATTTCAAAAAACGGAAAAATAAGTTCTTTATTAAATAAAATTTTATTTATATTCATGTCTATACAAATAAAATTTTGACTAGCGCCTATGTAAAGTATTTTTTTCAATATCTATACTAACTTGTGCTTTCACACCTAGGTTACTATATGCTATACCATAATTCTTTGCATCATATTGAACATATAAAAATTCGTTTTGTTTATCATTTCCACAAAATATAATATTTTCTATTTCAACTTTTTCTTGTAAATATTTTAAATTTTCAACAAAACACATTGTAATGAGTTCTATTTTCATTTGCCGCCCTTTACAATAATTGTAAGTAACTTATTTCCATTCCAAACAGATTCAATTTTAACGCCACCCATTGGTCCCATTAAAAAACCCTCTCTTACAGTAGCTATAATTCTATTGTTGGTTTATTTAGCAACTCTTTTGCAATATAACTTCGTTTTTCCATTTTAATTATACTATCAGAATCATGCAAAACTGAATTTAAATGATTTGATAAATATTCTCTAAAAGCAGGTGTATCATTAATTCCTATTTTACGCAATTCCATTTGCATGCTTTGTGAGCGCTGGATATTGTGTTGATTTCCGGTAGCTTTACCAAATACATAATTTAATTTATCATCTAAAATAGCTTTTGAAGTCAAATCACTAGACTTTTTATCAACCCTATCCCAAGCTGTTTTTCCGGCTTTTTTGTAATAGCAACAGAGCCAGTAAGCCCAGCTATAAATTCAAAGTCCCTAGCAGTTACACTCTCATAGTCACCCAATACCACATCAAGGTCGCCTTT
>CAUQOI010000051.1:0-14286 GCA_963519525.1 uncultured Campylobacter sp. | reverse complement strand
TATCCATACTCCAGGCAACTCCTGGAGGAGAAGGTTTTTATTATGTAACGAGCACCGGCGATGCATCGGACTTCGTCCCGGGAGACGAAGTCCCGGTCTCCGGAGCAAAAGATAGATTCAAGAAAAATATCAAAGCCTTAAAACTCGTCAAAGAGTTAAACTCCATAAAACTGCCACAACCGTTAAAAGATAAAAAAATATACGCTACGAAGAAAGAACAAGAAATTTTAAACGGCTTTTCGGGCTGGGGATCTTTACCGCAAGCATTCGACCCAAGCAACGAGGAGTGGCACAAAGAATATCAAGAGCTAAAAGGGCTTTTAAGCGATAAAGAATTTAAAGAGGCTCAAAGCTCTACCCAAAACTCATTCTATACCCCAAGAATCGTCATAGATACGATATACAAAAGCCTGGAGCGGTTAGGGGTAAATAATGACGACAACACAAAGGAAATATTAGAGCCTAGCGCCGGAACGGGTCTATTTTTAGGTTTTAATAAAGAGAAAAAATACCATTTTACGACGATTGAGCTCAATGAGCTAAGTCATCAAATTTGCGAAAAGCTATATCCAAATCAACTTAACATTTATAGCGGTTTTCAAGACTATAATCCGCAAAAAAGATTTGATGCGGTAGTCGGCAACCCTCCGTATTCTCAAGCTAGGGTTTACGACGGAAATTTTAAAAATCTTAATGGGGCGAGCATACATAACTTCTTTGCCGCAAAGAGTATTGAGCTTTTAAAAGACGACGGTATTATGGCATTCGTCATCTCTAGTCACTTTTTGGATGCGAAAGATACACAAATACGGGAAATGATCGCTCAAAAAGCTACTTTTTTGGGTGCAGTAAGGCTTCCTAATACGGTTTTTAAAAGCTCAGGCACGACGCAGCCCGTTACCGACATCGTCATATTCAAAAAAGGCGTTTCAAAAGAGCTTAATCAAGACTGGGTCGGCACGAAAAAACTCAATGACGATAAATTCCACATAAACGAGTATTTCGCCGATAACCCGCAAAATATCCTAGGAAATTTGGAGATCAAAACGGGACGATACGGAGAGGAGCTCACGTGTGGCGAAAATAAAGATATAAATTTGCAGGAGGCCTTGAGCTTATTTGTTGATAGCTTGCCAAAAAATATTTACAAATTTAAAGAACAAGACGTCGATAAAAGCATCGTCTATATAGACAAACAAAACCCCCTATACGTCAAAGACAAGCAATATTTCGATAGGTTAAAACCCGAAAACTACCTGGTCTTCGACGGAAAAATATACCTCAAAGAAAAAGCATACGACAATGACGACAAATTCGTTATTAGAGAAACGAATTTAAACAAGCTCGAAGAAAAACGCGTCTTGACGTTCATCGAAATGAGAGACACATACAATCAGTTGCTAGATCTTGAGAAAAGCGATATAGCAGACGACGATCAAAGATTGACCGCTACCAGGGCAAAGCTAAACGAACTTTACGATAACTACCATAAAAGCGGCGACTTCTTGCATAATCCTAGAAAAAATAGAGCGATCAGAGCCGACGTCGAAGCTCAAAAGGTCATTTCGCTCGAGGCGAATTACGATAAAGGCATAACCGCAAAAGAAGCGGCTCAAAAAGGATTGACGCCTAGAAGCGAAAACGCCCAAAAAGCAAATATCCTAACAAATCGCGCCATACGCTCTCAAGCCGATATAAAATTCGACAATGCCCCGGACGGCCTTTTTGCCAGCATCAATAAATTCGGTAAAGTAAATATAGATTACATAGCAAAAGAGCTAAACAAGGATCAAAAAGACGTAATAAGCGAACTTATGCGTAAAAATATGATTTTTTTAAATCCGGACAAGCTTATCGCCGGAGAAACGCGATACGAATTTGCTCCCAAGTATTTAAGCGGCAACGTCAAAGAGAAGCTAAGGCTCGCGTCAGAAGTCGCAAAAACCTACCCCGAGATAAACCACAACGTTGCCGCGCTTACGTCTGTTTTACCCAAAGATATCGAGGCGAGCGAGATATCCGCTCCTATGGGTGCGCCGTGGATTCCACTAAAACACTATAACGAGTTTTTTGAGAAACAATTTGGTATAACCAGGGACAATTGGCAGCTAAGCTATAACGAAAAAGTCGGCTCCTGGAGCTTCACGGGTAGCGGCTATAGGATGAGCCGCTATAATATAAGCAAATTTTCATACGGCCACATAAACCCAAGGCAAAGCCTTAGCGTATTTCAAGTGGCCGAAGCGGCCTTGATGCGTAAAAGCATAAGGATAACCAAAGATAGCGAAACTGAGACATACGTAAATTCTAAAGGTGAGGCGGTGCCCAAAAAGGTTACCGACGTCGAAGCCTCTCAAGCGGCTAATCAAAAAGTCGAACTGATCAAAAATCTATTTGACGACTGGATTATGGACGATCCCAAAAGAAGAACCGAGCTGGCTAATATCTATAACGAAAAATTTAACTGCTATGTAAAAAAGAGCTACGACGGAGAGAGATTGAACATAAAAGGCTTAAATCAAGCCTATACCCTCAGAAAACACCAACTCGACGCCGTAGCTAGAGCCGTCAATGAAAGAATTTGCCTATTTGATCATGAAGTAGGAGCGGGTAAGACGCTATCGTCTATTTGCTCGGTCATGGAGCAAAAACGGATAGGGTTAATAGATAAACCGCTCATAGCCGTCCCAAATCACTTAATAAGCCAGTGGGAAAGCGAATTTATGAACGCGTATCCGGGCGCAAATATATTAGTGGCCGAGGAAAAATCGACAAGCCCAGACAACCGAGACGAATTTTTTGCAAAAATCGCAAACGGCGGCTACGACGCTATCTTGATAACACACTCGCAGCTCGAGAGGCTGCCCGTCCCTCTTGAAATAACGCAGCAAGTACTGGAAGAGCAAATAAACGATTTAAAGGAGAGCATAGAGCTCAAAGAAAGAGACGAAAACGCGCCTAGAGTATCCATAAAAAGGCTAGAACAAAGAGTAGATAGCTTGGAGGCAAAGTTAAACGAGCTATTAAACGTCAAAGAAAAGACGAAACTGCTCGACTTTTCCGATCTTGGAATAGACTGCCTAGTGATCGACGAAAGCCATATGTATAAAAATTTACCATTTTCTACCTCGCTTGATAAAGTTAAAGGCCTGGGATCTCCGGCGGGGTCTGCAAAGGCTATAAATTTGTTTGAAAAAACGACCTATCTGCACGAAAACGATAAAAAAATTATATTTCTTACCGGCACGCCGATCAGCAATAGCTTGACCGAGCTTTACGCAATACAAAAATATCTATCGCCCGATCAACTAAAAGCTCAAGGCATTTATTCATTCGATGCTTGGGCGGCGACCTTTGCCAAAATAGATACTACCTTCGAACTTGACGCCTCTGCTCAAAAATACAAAGCCGTTACCAGGTTTAGCGAATTTGAAAATTTGCCCGAGATCGCGTCCGCGTATTTAAATTTTGCGGACATAGTCACCAATGACGATATCAAACAATATCACGAGCACTACGTCCCGGAAGTAGAAGTCGTAAAATGCGTATCGAAAAGGTCGGACGAAGTCGCTAAATTTATCGGCATACAAGACGATAGAGGAGAATTCAACGAGGGCTCGATCATTTACAGGATGGAGCACATGCCAGACGATCCTTCGGAGGATAACTACTTAAAATGCACCGGCGATGCCAAAAAGGCGGGGTTAGATTTTAGGCTTATAAACCCGAATGCCCAAGACGAGCAAGATTCAAAGATTAATAATTGCGTCGAAAATATCCTCAAAGAGTATCGCGAGTGGGACATAGACAAAGGCACGCAACTAGTATTTTTAGATATCGGAACGCCAAGAACAGGGCAAACTTCTCAAAGCATATCTCTAGACGAAAACGCTACAGCGCAGCAAGATATGAACGCAAACGAATTCGTCAATATAAATCAATCCTTGGAAATGGAAGACGAATCGGAGACCGCCGATATAACAATGCCGAACGATACCTTCTTTTTATACGGTGATCTCTATAAAAAACTGGTCGCAAAGGGCATACCTCGCGAAGAAATAGCCTTTATCCACGATACCAACGGCAGCAACACTAAAAAAATCGAGCTATTCGGCAAGGTAAATCGCGGCGAAGTTAGAATTTTGATCGGATCGACCGCAAAAATGGGAGCAGGAACGAACGTGCAGCAGCGGGTCACGGCCATTCACCATCTCGACGTGCCGTGGAGGCCGTCTGATTTCGTGCAAAGGAACGGGCGAGTGATCAGGCAAGGGAATTTTCTATTTATGCGCGACCCTAAAAATTTCAAAATCAAAGAATTCAGATATATCACAGAGCAAACATACGATGCTGTTTCATGGCAGATCATCGAAAACAAAACTAAATCCATCGTAAATTTTAGAAAAGGGGTGATCGGCGGCGATAGGTCGTTAAGCGGCTTTGACGAAGATATCGCAAGCGTGGCCGAAATGAAAGCCATCGCGACCGGCAACCCGCTCATGCTAACGCAAATTCAAATCAAAACAGCGCTCGATAAAGAAGAGATGCTATATAAAGAATTCAAAAAAGAAAGACATAGAAGCGAGGATATCCTAGCCTCAAACGCCAAAAAGATCGAGCATATCGGTAAAGAAAACGAAAAGCTCGCCCGCGCGATCAGAGAAGCCGCCAAATTTGAGAGTAGCGATTTTAAGTGTAACGCATACGTCGATAACGGGAATTTCACGGACATAATCCCCGTAACGATTCCCAAAGACGACGCCTCGGAGGCCGTCAAAACTATGCAAGAAAAGCTGGAAAAAACATTCAAAGATAATTTAGACAAGCTTTTCGCTAAGGATGGGCAAGAGGTGAATTTCGTCGATTTTAAGGGCTTCAAGATCAGCGGATATTATGAAAGAACGCTCAACGCCGTAGTATTTGAGCTAGAAAATCTGGCGACCGGGGACACTCTAGCTCCATCAAATTTGACCTACAACCAGCAAAGCAGAACTTCTCTCATACGCGATGAGATAAAATTTAGCGGCTTTTTTAGGCGTTTAAATAATTTCATAAACTCTATGGAAGAAACTATCGGTAAAAACGAAAAAAGAATATCCGAACTAAAAACGCAAAACAATGACTTAAGGCAAATCATCTCAGAAAGTCAAGAGTATGGCCGCATGAATATCTTAGAACTCCTTAGAGAAGACGACAGGAAGATCAACGCGGAACTTGATAAGATAGCCGCCAACAAAAACTATAAAAGCAGCTTTGTCGCTAGATCGCTGGAGCTTTTAAAAGAACACTCGGAAAAAGCCGTGCAAAAGCAAAAAGCAGGCGATATCGAGAAAAATGAAAGCTTTGAGCGGTAGATATATCAAAAGGGCAAGGCTCGCGTCTTGTCCTGCGATCCCAAATTTTATTCCTCCATATCCATTTTTTTGTTGATGAGCGAGCGTAGGAATAAATTTTTGCTGATGAAATTCTTCTTGCAATATTCCTCTATAAAATTATATTCGGCCTCCGTGCAGTATAGAGTTATACGCTTATTGGCTTTATCCGCTTCTTCAAGCCTAGGCCTACCCATCCTCTCTTTTTTATCCTCCGAGCTGAACGTGCGGTTAGCCCCGGTTCCTTTTAAGACCGAGTCTATGTCTAATTCCATATTTTTTGCCATAGTTTATCCTTTCAATTTCGTAAGTAGCGATTGATATTCGTCGAAGAATGCCTGGTAGCTTCTTTGCGATAAAGCGTTTTCATTATAAAGCTCCGCAAACGATAGTCCGGTATTAATAGCGTTATTTACTATTTTAGAGTTCTTAAAATAAAACATCGGGATATTTTGAAACCTGTTCTTTAGGTTAGAATTTAGAAACTCTAACTCCTTGTCGTCCTTGTAGTTTGTAGCTATTAAAACGATATTTGGATTGATGTGCGAGATCTCCTCGATAGTTTCAACAGTTCTCAATACGGCGTTATAAGAAGGTGTGCAAGGCACTATGATAGCTTTGCAGCCCCTTAAAATATCCAGGACGCCTCCTGCGACGAATCCTCCAAAATCATAAACGCAATCGTCTATGCTTTGGACTTTATCTAAAATTTTAGCCTTTTTGGGATAAATGTTTTCTATACACGATTTATCGTTTGACTGCAAGAAATACCCCAAATCTTTCGCTATACTAAAAGCAAACGGCGTCTTTCCTACGCCGCCCTTCTTGTTGATCACGGCTATTTTCATTTTTTGTCCTTATAAATCATAAGATATTTTACTTTAACATACTCTAAAGTAAATTGATGTATTCTAAAATAAAATATCTTACAATATTCTTAATTATATTAAAATACCGTATTTTATAATACTAAAGTCTAAATTTCGCCTCTTTCTTTTTTGTCTCTATCGTCCCTCGAGTGCCCCTTGTCTGATCTATTTTGCTGCAACGTCGGAGCAATATTTACATCGGCCGAGCTCTTTAACCTATGTGCCGTGCTGTCGTCTATGGTTTTAAATCGCGATTTGCTAAGTTTGACCAAGGGCTCGAGTTTCTTCTCGGCGCGACCTAGGATAGAAGCGTCCCATTTCTTTTTAAAGGCCGTCTTTTCCACCACTATTTGATCATACACGCTTTGGCCAAGCTCGTTCGTCCTCTTAACTCTTTTTCTAAATTTAACCTTTACCTCTTCTTCGCCGGTGATTGCAAATCTGACGAATTCCCCCGTATGGATATTATTTTCTTTGATAACTCTTTGTAGATCCTTACTCCAGATATTTACCAGCTTCCCGGAGCCGGTTTTGTATTGGACGTAATAGCTTTTTTCGCCGTTTTCATCAAATTTGTAATTGGCCTGGCCAAAAGATACTACTTCATAATAGTGGGGTTTTGTCTCGCGCTCTCCTATCTTTCGTTTGATAGTAGCCGTGGCTTCTATACCCAGGTTATTTAACTCGAGCGCAAAGCTTTTTCTTAGATCGGCCAAGTCTTTTTTATTTGGGTTAATCCTCTCTCCAAAGTTATTACTCATTTTTAAACACACGTGGCAATGCGGGTTATCCGTATCGTTATGGACGGCTATAACAAAATAGTTGTCCGGGTATTTTTTCTTGATGACCTGAATTGCGGCCTTTTTGATTTTAGCACCGGGAGCAAGCTTGTGATCCTTCATAGAAAACACCAAATTTAAAGTTTCTCTCTTTTCCTTTAAAGATAAGGACTTTATTTCGGACGTCTTTGGAATTTGGATAAAGCTATTAAAGCTTTCGCCCATATCTTTTAATTTATCTTTACCTAAAAAAATCTCTTCGTCGCTTGATTCCACTTCAAGATTTCCATTCCTAGATATATATTTCAGATGAGCTTTTAATTTTTCAAAATTTGTAGAAGATCCGGTTATTTTTACGACAACTTCCGTATTTTTCCGCGCCGATGGTACATAAGATCTTTTGGCGCTTTTTAATCTATATGCGCCTGAGCTATTTTGTTTTTGGCTTGTTTGAATGAATACTTTCTTGGCAAACCACTCACCTTCTTTGCTAATCTTAACTTTTGGCATTTACACTCTCCTATCCAGGCGAGTTTTATACTCGGTGATTATGCCGTTCACCTTCTTGATTTGTAAATTTATATCATTTAGAACATCCGACATTTTTTCTAAATCTATATTAAATTTTACTCCTAGTCTCTCTTTCAATATAGCTACTAAAGAGTTTATGTTTCTACCTAGTTTATTAATATCCACTAAAGCAGAGGCTAGTTCTTTCATCTCGATATTGTTATAAAATTTATCGTTATATATAGTATTTTTTATCCTCCATCTAGTCTCTTTTGTTACAGAGGTAAAGCCGTGAGACTTTGCGCTATTTTGCAAAAATGAATATTCTTCTTCAGTCAAATTTATTCTGATCTCTCTTGAAAATACCGGACTATGTTCGCTTACTTGTTCTATGTCATTTTTTTCCATAAAAGAAATTATGATCTGATTTATTATCTCGTTTATAGACACCTTGTTATCTTTTTTAATTTTTTCTAAAAAAGTATAGACATCTTCATCTATCTTTATAAGTTTTGCGACTCTAGTTCGGCGATGGTCTAAGGTCATTTTTTTATCGTTCATTGTTTACTTCCTTGTGAGCCTCGCAGAGAATTTGCGTTTTACGTCGATAAAAATATATATTTTTTCGGCGTAAAACGCTATCCTGCATTAAAACAAATATCTTATGATGTGATTATAGCAATATTTTCTGAGACTGTGATAAAATTTTATTGGATATAGACTTGGTCTATTATTGTAAATTTTAGAACATTGGGGTATAATCTCATATGTATTATTTAATATCTGTAAAGGAGTCGTTATGGCTGAAAACAATAATAGCACTAAAAAACGTAAGGTAGTAGATATTGATGAAAATATCAAAATTTTACAAGAAAAAATCAATAGACTGAAAGACAGAAAAAAGAACCAAAGCAAAAAAAATATTGATAGGATGGGGGCTTTACTGGCTCAGGCTATCGGCAAAAACGATCAACTGCTTGCCGAGTTACTAGAGTTACTTGAGAAATATAAAGAAAATGAGATTATTGAAACAATAAAAAGTATTCTTGATATAGAATAATTCAAAATTATTAAAGAGAGCATCATTGAACAATTTTGTAAAAAGCATAGAAAATTTGATATCGGCAAAAAGACTAGAGTCATATAATAATAGCGTAGAAGAGCATTCTAAAAATCTTGAGCTTATTTCAAAGCTTACGCCCGATATAGCGATGATAGAAATATCTATAAGGAATATTGTCGATTTTTATATTACTCAAAAATACGGCACCGATTGGATAGCGAACTCTAGTAATGAGAAGATCATATCTGAAAGAGAAAATATAAGCAGTAGATTAAAACAAGGGGCGCCACTCACCCATGAACAATATTTATCAAATTTCAGCCTAGGTAAGATAATACATCTGGCCAAGGATAACTTTTTAGAACAAAAAATATTTAGTGACTTGAGTAAATTTAATTTTAAAGATTTTGCAACTAGTAATAGAAATTTTTACTTTTATAACAACAATAAAAACAACTTCACGAACTATGAAAAATCTGAAATAATCCTTTCGCTTCTTCTAACAATAAGAAACAGAAGCTATCACTGGGAAAATCTCTTAAAGACAAGACGCAGTAAAAATAATAACGATAACTTTCCTAGAATAACGCATAGGCTGCATGAAACCAATATAGGGATCATGCCGGACAAGATCGAGATATTTTTAAAAAGCGTTTTTATTGAAATTTGTAAAGAATAAAAAAATGCAGGATAAATTTTATCCTGCACCGGGCGTCATGTCCGCCCCTCGAAGTATGCTGAATTCTACCTAATAGTAGCTTAACTAGTTATTAATTTTCAATATTAATCTTATCGTTTTTTGCTAGATCCTCGCATTTTAAGAAAACTCACCAAAAAGCAAAATTTTATACCAAAACTTAAACAAATTTTGCCCATTTAAGCTTCTAAAACTTAAAATAATGGTTTTACCTTTTACGGATCATCGGTAAAAAGGAGGTTTTGATGCTTTTGTATTGAAAAGTAAGATTTTCACTAGAGTTATAAATTACAAACAACAGAGAAGTGTGGTATAATAAGATAGTAAATTTAAAATCAAAGGATGCACAATGTATGCAATAAGTTTTGATATGAATACTTCTTCTTTACAAGATACCTACACTACTGCTTATAATAATGCTTACTATGAGATTCAAAATATACTAAAAAATTTTGGTTTCGAGAGAATACAAGGAAGTGTTTATGTAAACAATATGCCAAATAGTTTGTCTTCTGTATATAAGGCGATTGAATATTTAAAAAAAGTTGAATGGTTCAAGCAGTCTGTAACAGATATTAGAGTTTTTAAAATTGAAGACTGGTCTGATTTTACGGATATAGTAAGAAATTAAAAACAACATACAACTATCCAGAGAGCAATTTCTATTTATAATATAAAAATGTTTTATATTATAAAATAATGTTTTATATTATATTAAATATTATTTTATAATATTTAATATAAAGCAGATAACCAATGATTAAGTTTAAATTGTTTGAAAACGTCGATATAGCATTTTTGCGTGACTTACAAGACATAACCAATCCAACAAAAGAAAAAATTAACAATACCGTCATTCCATTGATGCTTGAGTTTGAAAAGCTTGCCAATAAGACAACAATACAAAACATATACTTTGCCTACTACGAAAGCACGATCGTAGGATATAAACATTTTTATTATAACCCAGCAGATAAGAGCGGCTGTATGTTCTCAACCTACGTAGATACGTCATATAGGCGAAAAGGCCTTGCTAGGCATATGATATGGGATACGATCAGTTTTTTAGTAAACAAGGATATAAAGCACACAAAAGTTTATCTAGCAAAATTTGATGGAGAATTTTTACTGTTAAAATTATATCGGGAGTTTGAAAAGATGTATCCCGGCTTAATAAGTAATAGTGAAGACAATTTTTATAGAAAATATAAAAATAATACTATATTATAATTAATACCATTTTAATATAATAAAGCATATATAATTATACATAGTTATAAAATACCGTTATTTATTATAAAATAACTTACTTAGTAATATCTAACTCTTTATTATTCTCTCTTACTCTTTCGCCTTTTTTAACGAGTTTTTCGCTATTGTCTTGTGCATTTTTAGCCAAAATTTGAAGAATATTTTTTATATCTTTTTGCAGCATCGACTCTTGGTCTTTTGGATTTATGGCCGATTTCATAGTGGATATAAAAGAACTTACAAATTGCGATGTTTCCTCACCGGCGGTTTGCGATATGGCCTCAATCGTCTTTAGACTTCCGGCTAGCACCTTATCGAATGCGTTTTCTCGTTCCGGGTTTTTAAATTTTTCAACGCCTCCGTCTCCAAATTTCTCAATTATCGTCTGATACTCTTCTTTTTCTTGTTGCGTCGGCCTATTTCTTGATATATCTTTGCTCGTCAAATCTATCAAGCGATCAAGCTGTTTTGAAAAGTTATTTTCGCCCATAGGAATTTCAAGATTATATGTGCCGCTTTGCATTTTTAGCTCGACGTCAATTTTGTCTTTTGGAAATTTCATATCTTGTTTGTTTTTAAAATTTAGCATTTTATCAACGACGCTTAGCGATTGTATAAGAGCTCTGGCTTCTTCGCCCCTATAGGCTTCATCGGTCTTTAAAAGCGTCTTAAGCTCGTCTCTGAGGTTATCGGTAGATTTGACGGTGATTTCAAAGTCTTGCTGCATGTCTAGCTCCTATGATGAATTTTGCATTTCAAAGCGTATGCGATCCTTTTTACGCCTTTTTCGTCCGCATAGTATACGGTCTGTCCGCTAGTAGCGACTATAATACCGTGTTTTTGCCTGATTTCGTCAAATACTTTGAGTTTTGAATAGTCTTTACCTGGTTCTAAAATTTCCATACTTCCTCCTTTTTACCGATGATATTTTACCAAATTTGATTTATGTGCCTAAAAATGGGCTTTAAAGGCAGGTTTTTAGTATAAAATTTTATTTAAGAAAATATTAAGTCTTTTGATTTTTGGGATTCTTATTAAATTTAAATTCTTATAAATTTAGGGGGTGTGAATAACTGAGTTTTTCACATGCGTTTTGAGCCGAATATGGCGGTTTAAAAATGAGTTATTCACCTAAAATTTTTTCTTGGCATTTTAGGGAGATAATTTCAGAATTTCTTGGCATTTTAAGGAGTTTTGAAAAAATTTCTTGGCATTTTAAGGAGTTTTATATTTTTTCTTGGCATTTTAGGGAGATAAACAGCCATTTTTGCTTATAATTAGCTTAAAATAAGCTATATTTAAGCACTTACTCCTCAAAATGCTATGATTTTTTATCGCAAGTCATCAAAATGCCAAGATTTTTTGATTTTTCTTGGCATTTTAGGGAAAAAATTTGACAACAACAGAAATTGCGGCTATAATTCTTGGCATTTTAGGGAAAAAATTATATTTTTTACTGAATATACGCTTAAAATAAGTTATATTTAAGTAAAAAATGATCGAATTCGGCCATTTTTTGAGCATAACTCCCTAAAATGCTAAGATTTTTTTGCAGCAAGTCATCAAAAAAGTCCCCATTTTTCATTTTTTGGGAGCTTTTTAGGGAGATTTTTTGGCTAAATTAAAAAGCGATGTCTAAGAATTTCAATAAAAGGAAGAAAATGCCTCAAGATATACCTGGTGTAGACGACGATCCGGGTGAAGAGCAGGATTACGACGATCTAGAAGACGACTTTTTCGCTCCGGTGGTCATAGATCCGCAGGAACAAAGAATTTATGAGGCCGATTATTTAAAGGACGATAGTTATATCAAGCTTTTAAAGGCCAATTCCGTCATTAGAGGCAAGGTAGTCGCCGACAAAAGAGGGCTGAAGATCAACATATACGACCTGAAGGTCTTAAATTTCTTACTAAAAACTCTTCAAGAGTGCGTTAAAAAAGACACTCAGCCCGTAAAATTTACTACCCTAGTGATCCCATTGGAGTTATTCAAGCGCGTAGTGGACGATGCGAAAAATTGGAGGACTAATTTTATAAAGTCCGTCGAAAAGCTCGAATATATAGCATTCGAGTTAAATAACTACAGAGACTGGGAAAAGAATGAATTTATCATCTGGCAAAAAACCAGGCTTGTTATAACTCCAAATTTCAAGACTAAGGGCGAGGAGCGTAAAAAAGCTACTTGCGAGATCAGCTTTGCAAAAGAGCTGGCTACGGCCTGCTGGCAAAAGACCGATTATACGCACCTGGATTTTAAGACCCTAAATAGCTTTACGAGCAAATATGCCATCAGATTTTACGAGGCCTTAGTGGCCAAGATCCAATACTACACGAATTTCAACAACTACAAAACCGAGTATGACTTTAAACAAGAGGAGCTGGAAGGGATTTTTGATGTAAAACTATCAAACTTACCAAATGGATTTTCTTATTTTCTATGCAAAATAATTCATTTTGATGACGTGGTTATCCCCGATCTCCAAGGCAAGCTGCAGTTCGGCTACGAGATACACGGCAAGGACAAGATCATCACGTTTAAATTTCAAAAAGACTATCTCGAGCAGTTTAGGACTAGAAAGGCCGACACGGTCGATCTGGCCATAGAGAAATTTAGAAATCTCATCGACGCAAAAAAAACTTATGACGACGGTCATACGAGGGTTTACGAGATAGATACAGACAAGCCCGAAAACGCTATGATGGATTTTTTGCTAAACATCAGCCAATACTACTACGGCATTTCGCTGCTAAAAAGGCCTGAGGAAATAAACCGGTTCGGAGAGGTTGCTATGAGCCGCGAGGGGGATTTATATTATATTAACACTCGCAAAAGAATTTCATATGGCAGGGCGAAGAAATTTTTGATCTATCTTTATAAAAATTACTACGAGCAGATCACGCGCGAGATAAGGGCGCTGAAAGAAAAAGGGGAAGTCGCCGCAAAGACTAAGCAAGAAAGAAGCTTGTTCGACGATATCTAGGGTTTTGATTTGAGGTTTCTAAGCTTCATCTCGGCCGTTTGTATCTCTTGGTCTTTGTCGCTAAGTTCTCTAAAGTACTTCAGCATCTCTTGTTCTAGTGGAGTCAGGCTTTCTAGCTCGCCTTTGTAGTATGAGCATATAAGGTCAAAAACTTTAGGCCTATATTTGCGCCAGTTGTAAAAAGTCGTTAAGGACATATCCAAGTCCTTGACCATCTCTCTTTTATTGAGGGTATAAATCCTCTCGCGATCGTCCATAGTTAGCTCTTTCTTGATTTTAGTAAAAAAAAATGCTACGATTTCAATAACGGCAATTTTAGAATTGATTGCAAACAATTATAACACATTGCGGATTTTAGCCCAAAAAGTTATGTTATAATTAAACAAAATCTATACAAAGGAGCGCGAATGAAAAAAATCATAGCCGTTTCGATTATCGGCGCTTTTTTCTTAGCGGGCTGCGGGAAGGAAGAAATATATACCGTGGACTACTATGAGAAAAACGACGATGCTAGAGCGGCCAAAATCGCAAAATGCGAAAAAGCGTCAAAAATGAACGCAGAAGAAATGGCTAACTGCCATAACGCCAAAAGGGCGCAATATCTGATTGATGAAAGCAAGCCAATAGGCCTTTCAGCTAAAAAATCTGAGAAAACCGATGAAAAATAATCTTAAAAAAGGAGCAATTAAAGCAATGATTTCAAATAAGTCCGCTGAACTAAGCCTTGTTTCAGCAAACTCTTGCGGGGGGGGGGGCAACCTATA
>CAUQOI010000050.1:0-14431 GCA_963519525.1 uncultured Campylobacter sp. | reverse complement strand
CTCGTGCATATTTTGTTCGTGCTTTCTTACCGCGCGGATATTCAAATTTTAGAAGGCGACATCAGCGGATCAAGGATTTTAGGCTTTCATTTGACCGACGCTTTTATGAGCTTTCAGGTATTTGCCGCGACGCACGAGTTTCCGACAAATTTGATCATCGGCACGGCTACGATTTTACTTTTTTACGCGCTTGTGGGCGGACGAGCCTTTTGCGGCTGGATTTGCCCTTATACTTTTTTAGGCGAGATCGGCGAGAAAATACACGAAAATTTAGCCGCCAAAAAGATAATCAAACGCCGAAATTTCGATCCGAAATGGCGCTACGTCTTTACCGTGCTTTTTATCGCGATGAGTTTTGCCAGCGCGCAGCTCGTGTTTGAGATATTTAGCGTGACGGGCATAGTGTCTAGATTCGTCATTTACGGATATTTTCATGCGATTTGGTTTGCGGTTTTCGTGCTTTTAGTCGAGATTTTCTACTCCCGCAGAGGTTGGTGCCGCTACGTCTGCCCCATCGGCGCGACGTACTCGCTGCTAACCCGCACCAACGCCGTTAAAGTCAGCTGGAACAAAGATCGCTGCGACCACTGTTTGGTCTGTATCGATACCTGTCTCGTGCCGCACGTGCTAGAGATCACGAAGAAAAATGCTAAACTTGACGGCGACGAAAATAAAAAAGAATTTCGTCTCGTGGGCGGCGACTGCACGCTTTGCGGGCGCTGTATCGACGTGTGTCACCACGACGCGCTGAAATTCGACAACGGCTTTAAAAAGCTAATCTAAAAGGATAAATTTGATAATCTTAAAAGACATCACCAAGGCTTTTGGCTCGCAAAAGATACTGCAAAACGTAAATTTGAGCATAGAAAAGGGGCAAAAAACGGTCGTACTCGGACAAAACGGCGCCGGCAAAAGCTCGCTGATGCGCATAATCCTGGGCGAATTTAAACCAAACAGCGGCGAGGTGCGAGTAAACGGCTTTGATCCTTTTACCGCGCGCAAAGAAGCCCTTAGCGTGATATCTTTCGTCCCCCAAACGTCGCCGCCGCTTAAATTTAACCTAAAAGAGCTTTGCGAGTTCGTCTGCAAAAGTTCAAACGTCGCGCAGGAAAACATAGAGAAATTTTGCGAAAAAATGGAGCTTGATCTAAAAGGAAACTTTCACAAGCCCTTTTACAAACTCTCAGGCGGTATGAAGCAAAAAATGCTAATCGCAATCGCCTTTGCTAAAGATACCGAGGCCATGATGTTTGACGAGCCGACGGCAAATTTAGACCCGAAAGCCAGGCGAAATTTTATGGATCTACTGGGCGAGTTCGCGCGCGAAAAGACGCTGGTTTTTATCTCGCACAGACTTGATGAGGTGCAGGGCATATCAAACCGCTACGTCGAGATGGATCTAGGACGTATCATCAAAGACGAGCCGATCGCGCAAGGAGGCGACCGTGAATAACCTCCTACTCATCGCCAAACTAGACGTCGCCGAGTCGCTGCGCTCACGCTGGTTTCTCATCTATATGCTAGTTTTTATGGGGCTTATCGTTACTTTTATCTTTAGCGGCGTGACGGACTCGCGGGTGCTGGGCTTTAGCGGACTTACGCGCCTTTTGCTGCTTTTTATCCAAATTTGCATTATCATCGTGCCCATTTTTATCCTTATCTCGACCGTGCGCAGCATCAGCGCCGACCGCGATACGAACCTGCTTGAGTATATGCTTAGCTTTCCCGTTAGTCTGGGCGAATACTATTTCGGCAAGGCTTTGGGGCGTATTTTCGTCATTTTCGTGCCGCTTTTGCTCTCTTTTGCGATTGCGGTGATTGCGGGGCTAGTTAAAAAAATCGAAATCCCGTGGAATATCCTAACCCTCTACACCGCCCTACTTTTCGCGCTTAGCTTCGTGTTTTTGTCGTTTGGATTTCTCATCTCATCAATGATCAAAAATCAAGAAATGGGTCAAGGCGTCGCGTTTTTGCTCTGGCTTATCTTGCTGGCGTTTTTGGATCTCGCGCTGATCGGCTTTTTGATGAAGAGTAACGTGCGAGAGGATATCATCTTTTTTATCGCGCTCATTAACCCGATCGAGGTCTTTAGGATCGCGGCGATTAGCCTATTTGATCCAAATTTAGCCGTGATCGGCGTAGCGTCGAATTTCGTATTAAACAACTTTAGCGTATTTGGCTTCGTGCTTTACTCGATTTTTTATCCGCTGATTTTAGGCGCTATTATGCTTGTTAGCGGATATTTTATCTTTAGCAGCAGGGATTTGGTGTAATTTTGGCTCGTTTGAGGAGTCAAATTTACGTCGCTTCGCTAGCTTTGGCGGGCTTAAATTTAACTCGCAAATTTAAGCCCGTTTCGTCGAATTTGCAAATTTAGGGCGTCAAATTTCGCCGCCCCAAATTTACCGCTCAAATTTAAGCTTCCTCCGCCGCGCCTAAATTTCCCTCGCCCAAGGCTAGCTCGGCCGCTAGCTTTTTGCTTGATTTAAAGTCCACCTTGCCCGTTCCCAGCACCGGTACGGCCTCGACTTTATAAATCTTTGAAGGTTGCATGATGGACGGTATCGCAGAAGCTCTGATGCGCGCGGCCACATCCTCTTCGCTAATCTCGCCGCTAAAGAGCATAACGACTTGCTCGCCCTTTTTCTCGTCGGCGACGTTGGTGCACACAAAGGTCGCCTCATCGCCCAGCACGGCTGAAATTTGAGCCTCTACCGCGCCTAGGCTTATCATCTCGCCGCCGATTTTAGCAAAGCGAGAGAGCCTATCGGTGATCGTTAGGAAACCCGCCTCGTCCAAAAAGCCGATGTCGCCGCTGTTATAGTAGCGCACACCGTCTAGCTCGACGATCGCCTCTTTCGTACGCTCCTCGTCCTCGTAGTAGCCCTTCATCACCTGATGGCCGCCGATTAGGATGAGGCCGGCTTGCCCGTTTTCTAGCTTTGCTAGGCTTGTAGGATCGCAGATTCTTATTATCGTGCCGGCCGTCGGTAACCCCACGCTGCCCTCTTTTGAGAAAACGAGCTCTTTAAAAAACTCGGGCTCTAGCACGTTTGCGGTATTTACGCTGACAACTGGCGAGGTCTCGGTCGTGCCGTAGCCTTCGTAAATTTCGACACCGAATTTCATCTTAAACTCGCGCTTGACGGCCGCGTTTAGCTTCTCCGCGCCGGCTATCGCGTAGCGGATCGTAGAAAACATCAGCGGATTTAGCTTTTTGTTTTTGGTATAGAGCCTAAAAAACGTCGACGTGCCAAACATTATCGTCGCGTGGTATTTGGCGACCATTTTGCCCACGGCAAAGGCGTCCGTAGGATCTGGCACGTGAGCCGAGGCGATACCCTCGCTAAGTGGAAAAAATGTCGCCGCAGTAAGCCCAAACGAGTGAAATATCGGTAGCGACGCTAGGATCACGTCGTTGCCGCCGGTATTTACGATCTCTGAAATTTGCTTGATGTTAGCCATTATGTTTTTATGCGTTAGCACGATGCCCTTTGGCGTGCCTTCGCTGCCGCTGCTAAAGAGTATCGTAGCATCGTCGTCGATGCGAACGTCGCGAAAATAAATAAGCTCAAGCAGCCAGCGCGGCATCAAAATCGCCTTTAGCATCGCGCAAATTTTATCAGCCTTGCTTATGCCTTGCGCGACGTCTTCGAGATAGATGAGTCTGCCTTTTAGAGATTCTTCCAGCTCAAAGCCGCGAGCCTTTAGCTTGGCGATAAATTGGCGCGACGTGATTATGCTTCTTAACCCAGCCTTGTCCGCGCAGCCGATCAAATTTTGCTCGCTAAGCGTGTAGTTTAGATTTACGCTTATCTTGCCTCTGATAAATAGCATCAAATTTATAATGCTGCCCATCACCGAGGAAGGAAGTATCACGCCGACGTTTCGTTCTTTTAAAAACGAGAATTTAAATTTAGACAAAAACACAAGCACCGTAGCGATAACCTTGAGATTGTTTAGATCGGCACCCGTGCTATCTACCATCGAGCGTTTAAACAGATTTGCTTTAGCGTGTTTTAGCCAGCTAAACTGCATAGGCTCTAGGGTTTTTAGATACTCGGCCCAGCTAAAAAACGACAGCTCGACGACCTTTTCGCGCACCTGCGGAGCTTTGGTTTCAGGTGCCAAAGGCGCGCCGAAGCTCACCCTGATAGCGCGCTTGCCGTCTATTTTGCGGCTGATTTTTTGGTAGTATTTTTGAGCGCGCGAGAAGCTAGAGCCCCAAAGACCGCGCAGATAAAACGGCACGATGACGGAGTTCGTATCGCTTGCGGCTATCTCGTAACCGTGCGCAAACTCGTCTATCTGGCCGTTATAGCTGATGTGACCCTCAGGAAACAGCGCCACCACGTCGCCCGCGTCTAGGCACTCGCGGATCTTTTCTAGCGCGCTTTTGCTAGCGCCCGCGCCTATCGGGATCACGTCAAATAAATTTAACAGCCATTTTAGGTACCAAATTTCATAAAAGCTCTTATGCATCGCAAATCTGATCGGGCGCGGAGAGGCCATCTGCAGCACCGCCCAGTCTATCCAGCTCATGTGGTTGCCAAGTAACAGCACGCCGCCTTTTTGCGGGATATTTTCGACGCCGTCGACGTTGATCGTATAGCCTATCCTAAAAAACGGCATGATAAGCAAACGCGCAAAAAGATGCGGCAGGTACTTTATCGCTACCAGCGCGCAGATAAGCACGCTAAAAGAAGTAATGACGAAAATTTCGGGCGTACTAACGGCAAATATGCTAAACGCCATCGCAAGCAGCAAAAACGCTGCCATAAAGATATTTTGGATAAAGTTACTGCCCGCTAGCGTGCGACCCATCTGCTCTTCAGAGGTGAAAAACTGGATATTTGCGTTTAGCGGTACGATGAAAATGCCGCCGCTAAAACCGAACAAAAACGACGCCAGCGTCATAAACGCAGCACTTGAGCCCTGCGCGAACATAAGCAGCGAAGCAAAAAGACCCAAAGCGCCAAAAGGCACGATGCCCATCTCGATATGATTTTTCGAGTAGCTGCCCGCTAGCGCTGAGCCCACGACTAGACCGATGGTGCTAACGGCTAAAATCGCCTGCACGATCATGACGTTATTATCCGCGCTCATAGCCTTGTAGTGAGCGGGAAAAACGGCGATAACCAGCTGCGCCACCGCCCAGAAAACAGAAAGTCCCAGCGTACATAAAAAGGCGTTTTTGTTGTTAAAGATGTGCCTGGTGTTTTCTTTTAGGTAGCCTAGTTTAAAGTACTTTTTCGCGTCAAATTTAAGTTCCGCATCGGTTGCTTCAAAAAACGGAATCTTAAACGTAAAAATCGTCTCGGCTACCGAGCAAACGAAAAGTATCGCACCGATAAACCAGACCGATTTTATCATCTCACCGGCATCCGTGCTCGCTACGGCGTAGCTCTCAAAAATCGCCGAGAAAACAAACGAACCAAGCAAAATCGCTACGATAGTAAAGGCCTGCACGATACCGTTTGCCGCGCCCAGCTTTTCTGCACCTACGATTTTTTTAATCAGGCCGTATTTGGCGGGGCTATATACCGCGCTTTGTACCGCTAGCAGCAGCGTCGTGCCAAACGCCACGTAAAACCAGCCGCAAAGGTAGCTTATAGTGATAAAAAGCGTGAGTAAAATTTCGCTCGCCGCCGCGTATCTTGTGATGCGGGTGCGGGAAAATTTGTCGTTTAAAAAGCCCGAAACGCTAAAAAGCATGATGTATGGAAGCAAGATTAGCAAATTTACGAGCGAGGTCAGGATGATTTGTAAATTTTCATCCTCGATGCTCTTAAAAAGTATGTTTTGGATCGTGATTTTGTGACCTAGATCGACGACCGCATTGATAAACATAACGATCAAAAAGGGCAAAAAGCCACTAACCGAAAAAACGCCTTTCATTTGTTCTCCTTTTTGTAGGCATCGAAAGTGTGGAAATTTAAGATGTAGGGTTTTAGGATCAAAATATTGTCGAAAACGAGCTTTAAGGCCGCGTTTTTATCCTTTGCTTTCGCGTAAATTTCGCGCGCGCACTCGGCTTCGATTTTGGCCGTTTGTTTGGCTAAATTTATATAAGTCCGTAAAATTTCTTGCCCGCGCTCGCTCTTTTGGGTCTCTAGCACGATTTGCAGGATCTCGACCTCTTTTTCCGTTAGCTTGCCGCTTCGCATAAAGATAAATCCGTCTTTTATAAATTTATCCAGCTCAGCCTCCGTGATACCCAGCCTTTCGCACGCCTGCTCAGCGCTTAGCGTCTGGGCGAAATTTGACCCCATAAATGTATCTAGCGAATCAAAAAGCGCCTCGTAGCAGCGCTTAAAGCTAAAGTCCTTTTGCTGCGTGAGCGCCTTGACCTCCTTTAGGCTGAGGTGGAAGTTGCTCTGGACGTATTTGATGAAATTTAGCATCAAAAGCGTATCCTCGCCGTACTGATGCACGTTGTCTTTTACTTTCACGGGCTCGGGCAAAAGCCCTTCCTTGACGTAAAAGAGTATCGTTGATTTGGGCGT
The DNA here is from genome assembly GCA_963519525.1 of uncultured Campylobacter sp. Classification (GTDB taxonomy): domain Bacteria; phylum Campylobacterota; class Campylobacteria; order Campylobacterales; family Campylobacteraceae; genus Campylobacter_A. The sequence goes on along the minus strand of CAUQOI010000050.1, from coordinate 7,925 downwards.
TTGCGATAGTTCGCAAAGCTCGCTCATCTTGTAGCTCATCTCTTTCCTTTCGTTAAATTTGACGAAATCTTACGCAAATTTAGCTTAGAAAATCATAAAGCGTAAAGCATCACTTGACACTTTTTAAAATTTAGGCTATGATTTCGATAAATTTTAAAAAGGAGAAACGATGTTTCGAGATGTTTTTAACCGCGCGAACGAGCGCTCGGACGCTTTGGGTTTTGACGTAAATTTAAGAGCCGGCAAAACGGCGGCAAGCTCGACTAGAGCAAATGCCGCAAGCTTTGGCTTAGTAGCTCGCAAAACGGGGGCAAATTTAACTCGCGCAAATTTAACCGAGCAAAACGCGCAGGTAAATTTGAGCTCGAATTTGAGAGCGGGCGAGACGGCCGCGCCAAAAATGCTCGGGTTTTGCCAAAACGCGGCGGATCAAATTTACGCCAAAGATAAATTTACAAAAACGAGCGTAAATTTGACGGCAAACGAAACAAATTCTGGCGGGTTTTCGCGAGGAAAATTTAACGAAACCGCCGTGCGGGAGAGCGAATTTGGCGGCTTGCAAAACGCAAATTTAACGCAGATAAAAACCGTCGATATCCACTCGCACTTGCTTAGCGCGGATGTGAAATTCGACCGATTTTACGACAAACTTGCACTCGCGTTTTTTGCTAAAAAATTTGACATAAACAGGCGTGAGCTTATAAAAAACGGCTTTGAAGGCTACAAAAGCAACTTCGCGCGGCTGATAAAAAGCTCGAATTTCGTCCAAAAGTCCGTTGTTTTCGGCGTCGATGCGAAATTTGACGAGAGCGGAAATCTCGTGCATAAGGACAAAACCGTCTGCGCCTCAAACGAGGATGTTTTTGCCTTTTACGAGCAAAATCCAAACGAGGTCGTGCCGTTTTTTAGCGTAAATCCAAACCGCAAAGACGCGCTAAATTTGATCGAAAAGTACCACAAAATGGGCTTTAAGGGCGGCAAGCTACTACACTCGTACTGGGAGACGGATCTAAACGACAAGCGATATGAACCCTATTTTAGGCTGCTTAGCGAGCTTGGGCTGCCGCTTGTTATCCACGTGGGCGACGAAAACTCGCTAGCGTCAAACAAGGCGCTTGAGAGCATCGAACAACTAAAATCCCCGCTAAATCTTGGTTGCCGCATCGTTTGCGCTCACATGGGCGCCTCAAGCGACGGCGCTTTTACGGCGCTTTCCAGGGATCCCGAAAAATTCGGCGCCAACTACTTCACGCTACTTGGCTGGCTACGCGAATTTGACGGGCTTTACGCCGACGTTTCGGCGCTGCTTTGCATAAATAAGGCTCGTATCCTGCCGCATCTAAAAACCCAAACGCAAATCCACGACAAAATCCTTTTCGGCACCGATTTTCCCGTGCCTTTTAGCGTGATTTTAAGCAGCTACGACCTGCCGATGCGAGACCGCCTCGCGCTAAACCGCATCCAAAATCCGCTCGATCGCTACGTGCGCGCAATGAGTTTGTATTATGGCGAGGATTCGCCGATTTTTAGTAATTATAAAAAGATTTTAGGAGAGATTTAGAGCAAATTTTACGGGCGGAGCGAGAAATTTGACGCGCAAATTTAAAGGCGAAGAAATTTGCAAATTTGAAGTCAAATTTGATGGCCGGCAAAATCTACGCGCTTTCGGCGGGGCATACATAAAAGCTGCAAATTTGACAGCAAGCGTGAGAAATTTGACGGAACTAAATTTAGATTTTAACGACGCCTTGGGTCAAATTTAAACCGCCTACTCGCGGTTTTAAATCAAATTTACAAAGCAAAGGCGTCAAATTTAGCAAGCAGGTTCGTAAGATTCGACGCTAAATTTTAAAGCAGCTACCACCTGCCGCTAGCCCCGCCTCCGCCAAAGCTTCCGCCCCCTCCGCTAAAACCTCCGCCTCCTGAGCTTCTGCCTCCGCCGCTAAATCCGCCGCCGTAACCGCCAGAGCCGCCACCGCCGTACAAACCTCTACCGCCGGTTTTCATATTTCGCATTAGGTAAAAAAGTAGCACGAAAAGAACGAGCACTATCGCGCCTCTAACAAGCAGATCCTCGATACCAAACGTCCCTGCGACTACGCCCGAGATAAAACCCGATAACGTCGCGCTGGCTCCGATTCGCAGGGCTGCCGCGCCAAAAATAGCCGAAGCAAATACCATCACCATGCCAACTACTATCCCGTAGGCTTCCACAGGCGTCTCATCTTGCTTTTGTATCTCCTCCCTCACGCCCTCGTCCCCGTCAAGTAGCGCTATGATCTTTTGCGTGCCTATCTTTATACCGTTTTGGATATCGCCTTTTTTAAACTCAGGGATTATGTAGTAGTTTATGATGTTGCTGCTAAGTGCGTCCGTTAGAGTACCTTCTAGGCCGTATCCTACCTCTATGCGTACTTGTTTGTCGTTTGGAGCTACTACTAATACTACTCCGTTATCTTTACCTTTTTGTCCTATGCCCCAATGTCTAGCTAGTTCTAGGGAGTACTCTTCTATTTGAGAGTTGCCTAGAGATTTTATAGTAACTACTACGACTTGGTTAGTAGTATTGTTTTCATGAGTAGCTAGTAATGTTTCTAGTTCGTCTTTTGTGCTCTGACTTAGTACTCTTGCCTGATCTACTACCCTGCCGGTTAAGGCGGGAAAATTTGAACTTTTTTCGTTTGACGTTTGAGTAGTAGTTTCTTTTACGGTCGGGTTTTGTTCGGCAGCATTACCTGCTGCCGATAAATTTATAGCCGTAAGTCCTAAAAGCGTAAAAACGCAAAATAAAGTAGATAAAATGCGTTTCATTTTTTGTGCCTTAAATTTGGTTATTTGGCGAAGGATACGTCCGGTACGGTTTGTTCGGCTTCGCTAGCTTCAAAGGTTACGCGCGGTTTTAACTCGGGATAAATCATCGCGGCGATAAATTTACCAGGAATTTTACGCAAAGCAACGTTATAGTCTTTGACGGCTGCGATATAATCCTTTCTAGCGACCGCGATGCGATTTTCCGTACCCTCAAGTTGGCTTTGCAGGGAGAGGAAATTTTGGTCGGCTTTTAGCTGGGGGTAGTTTTCGGTTATAGCCATTAGCCTAGATAGCGCGCCGCCTAGAGTTTTTTGAGCGTTTTCAAACTCTTTTAGCTTGGCCGGATCGTCTAGCGATCTAACGTCGATCGTCATTTGCGTAGCCTTGCTTCTAGCTTCGGTTACTTCTTTAAACACGCTTTCCTCGTGACTAGCGTAGCCTTGAACTGTTTTTACCAAATTTGGAATAAGATCGGCGCGACGTTTGTACTGATTTTGCACCTGTGCCCACTTCTCCTTGACCGTTTCGTCGAGTACTGGGAAGGCATTGACGTACTTCAAGGCGATACCGCCGATAACGCCTAAGACGACTAGAAAAACGACTAGATTTTTCATGGGTGCTCCTTTGAGAAATTTCTACCTTGATTATACACTTAAATGCTTTTAAAATTAATAATTTAAAAATGAAAGTCGGATAAATTTGAAGTTAAATTTTGAGCTAAATTTGAGAGAACCAGGAATAAATTTGAAGAAATAAATTTGCGGCAAGAGATTTTGCTTCCCTTGCCGCATAGCGTTTAAAACTTAAAAGTCTGTTTGGATCTTTTCGTCGATTTGTATGTGTACGGTTTTGCCGTCTACGCTATCTACGCTATCATACACTTTATAGCCGGCGTCAGCCTTGCTTTGATCGTCCGATAGCCTCCACTGTCCTTGACCTTTAACCTTATCGTGCTCGTCGCCTTTTATTTTTAGTACCGTATCGGCATTATCGGTGATATCTAACACGTCCTTAGCTTTTAGGGTTAGCTCTACCGCTCCACCTGCGCCGTCGGTGCCTAGCTGCACGGCTTCAAAGCTTTCAACCTTATGATCCAAGTTGCTTACTTGGCTTAAGTCGATACTATCGTTAAATACTAACGTATCTTCGCCTAGTCCGCCGTACATCCTCTCTTGAGTCGCTTTGTATGTGACGGTGTCGTTAGCGGTATCTTTTTCCACGTTTATCGTAGGGAAAAGGACGGTAGCGCTTTCGTTGCCGTTTTGATCCACCGTTTTAGCGGTAATATTTACCTTGTTATTGTCTTTTTCGGTATTTATTAATATATCGGTAGAAACATGACCGCGATCTATATCTTCCTGAGTCAGAGCAGGCAACTCTTTGGTTATCGTTTTGCTTGCATCGTGAGGATCGGTATAGCTAACTACGACTTTATCTCCGACTACCGTATCGTCAGGTAGGTAAACGCTTATACCCGTTGAACCCTTATCTCCGTCATGGCTATTTTCCGCTACCGTTAGTCTACCGTCATAGTTGGTTTCTTCGCTATATCCTATCGTGCTTATATTTTGCATTTTTTCTAAGACAGCCTCATCGTTGCTTGTGACCCTATTATTGTTATACGCATCGGTTAGCGTAGCCTCTACGGAAACCTTGGTTTGATCATCCGGCCTCATACCTACATTGCGAATTCGCACTGCGCCGCCCTCTACTTCTAGAGTTTCTGATCCATCGCTGCTTACTGCTCTAAATTTCTTAATTCCGTTTGCGTCTCTATACTCTTCGATAGTATATGACTTATTGCTTCTGCTTACGCCACCCTCTCTAATATTAATATTTAGCTTATCGCCGTTTATTATATTGCTTGGAAGTCCTACCGCGATAGTCGTTTTAGCATATCCGCCGTCTGCGGTATCTTCTATCCTGCTAATCTTACCGTCGTCATCGACATCCTCTTCAAATCTAGCGGTTAGCTCTCCGTTCCAGTCGCTATTTAGTTTATTTTTAGCTTCGGCCGTAGGAGTTTTGTCTATTCCAAATTCGTCAGAGAGCGATGCTTTTGCAACGATTTCGGTATTGTTTTGCATAGGTACGTTTTTAATTTTTACCGTATCGTCCTCTACGTCTAGCCTTGAGCCGTCCGTACCGACAGCTTGTAGCTTGCCGTTTGATTTTTCAAAGGTATAGACCTTGTCGGCTCCGTTTATATTTACGGTTAGTTTATCTCCAGCCACTACGCCGTTAGGAAGAGTTACGCTAATCGTAGTAGTAAGAACGCTATTGTCGCTTGACGCTTCGCTTCTATCTATTACGCCGTTTCTATTAGCATTATCTTCATCAAAGCTTACAGATACGTTTTTATTGGTTAACTCAGGAGTTAGCTCAAGACCCTTATCTGCAACGGCCGCTTTTTCAGTTCCCGCACCATCAACAACTTTGGCGCCGACCAAGGTTTCTTTACCGGCTATCATAGATACGGTAACATTTATGAAGCCGTATTTGCCGGTATCAAATACAACCCCGTCGTTACCTCTAACCTTATAGCTTCCATCAGGATTTACGCCTACTATAGAGAATTCTTTTGAGATATTCTCGGTAGTTCCATCCGGTTTTGGCTGTTTTATGCTAACTTGTACTTTATCGCCGGCTACCGCATTGCTAGGGATCGTAACTAGAGCATTTGTCTTGTGGATATTGCCGTCTAGGTCTGCTTCCGTTCTAGTCAGCTTACCGTTTCTGTTTACGTCTTCTTCAAAGCCCAAATAAAGAGGTCTATGTCCCGCGCCGCTTCCTAGGATCGTGCTATTAGCTGCAGACGCGGCTTTTCCGATTCCGTCTGCTCCGGTTACTTTAGCATCTACTCCAGTACTTTCGGTATCGCTGATACGTATATTTTTGATTTCTACAGTATTGTTTTGTTTTACCTCGACCTCGGTACCGTCAGCAGCCACGACTTTAAATTTCTTATTACCCGCCGGATCTTTATACTCCTTAATAGTATAAGTTCTAGTTTCGGTTACTGCGCCGTTATGTTTAACGTCGATATCTAGTTTGTCGCCGTTTACTATGTTGCTAGGTAGTTTTACGGTAGCGGTAGTTACGCCGCTTTGAGCATTTTCGCCGGCAGAGATAGATCCGTCGTTGTTTTCATCTTCGGCAAATGCCACATACATATCGTCATAAAGAGGTGTTATTTCGCTGTTATTTTTAGCAGCTGCTTTACCGCCTTTACCATCGGAAACATCGGCCTCTACTACGGTTTTGTATCCCTCATCCATAGTTACGCCTACTTGTACCGTATAGTCTTTTTTAACCTCGACCTCGGTACCGTCGGCAGCCACGCCCTTAAAGCGTTTGTTTCCGTCAGCGTCTTGGTACGATTGAAGAGTATATGTTTTAGTTTGGCTCGTCTCGCCTGACGTTTCGGTTTTATTTTTTACGGTAATATTTAACTTATCGCCGTCAACTATGTTATAAGGAAGCTTTATGCTTGCCGTAGTTTTATGGATCTGCGTATTGCCGCCCTCAGCGCTTTCGGCTCTTGATACGGTTAAATTTTGATTAACGTCTTTATCAAATTTAACTTCCATAGCATCTAGATTGTTGATTACGCTATCTTTAGTGGCACTAGCCTTCTCTATGCCTCTAGCATCTGATATCTCAGCCTCTACGATAGTTTTGTGATCTGTACGCATAGGAACGTTTTTTATCTCGAAGCTATTTTTTGTTTTCATGTCTACGTAGCTACCGGCATCATCATCTTTGAGTCTCGTTACAGCATTGCTCTTGTTGTTATTTTTCTCGATAGTGTAGTGCTTAACGGTATCTATATATGATCCGTCAGCCTGAGGTTCTTTGATTTTCACAGTTAGCTTATCGCCGTTAACCGCATTGTTTGGAATTTTAATCGTTACGGTAGTCGTGTATTCGCTGCTCGTGTGTCCAGCAACCGTTCTATCCGTAACCTTTCCGCCTTTAGCGTCCTCAAAAATCACGCCCGGTTCTTTTATAGCTTCGATGCTGATTTTCGCATCGGCAGTTTTGTCGGGTTGCGGTTCAGCGTATTGTACGGTAGCCGTTATTTTCGTATCTTGATTTGATCTTACGTCGAGATCTTTATACTCAAATTTATAGAGCTCGTCGTCTGTTCTTAGATCGGAGATCGGCTTATTAGATTTTCTAGGTAAAATATCGCTGCTATCAGCATCATTTTTTATAGACTCTATAACGCCTTGCGCATTTAATTTAATAGTATACGTTTTTGTAACTACGCCTTTGCCAGGTTCCTCAACCTTCAAGACTAGTTTATCGCCGTCTTTGACGTCGTAAGGTATAGTTATAGTAGCGTTAGTTTCGTTTACGTTTTGATCAGTCATACCGTCTGCTCTAGATAGTATCTTAGCTCCCGATGCCTGTACCTTGCTAGGTTTTTCGTTAAATTCTATGCCTATATTGCCGTTATAGAATGTTACTTCTGCATTGTTGGAATCTTCGCTCTTCTGATCGCCGTTACCGTGATCTACGACTCTAGCTACAACTCCGGTTTTAACTCCCGGAGCTACTTTGGCCATACCGTCGATCACCATTGTTCGTCCGTTATTTATATGTTCCGGCTTGATTACTTCTATTCTTTCCTCTGTAGTTACGTTACCGTTTTTGTCAGTATATGTCATAGTTATTTTCATATCATCGCCGGCTCTTGCATCCTCAGGGATAGTAATTTTTACTGTCGTAAAATTTAAATCCCCGTCTCTTATATTTTCAGAAGGAGTTAATATTCGGTCTCCATTGTAATTCTCAGGCAAGTAAACTACCGGATTTACATCCAATCTTAACGTATCGCTAGAACTTGGGCTTTCGTTGCCTATCGAGTTAGTTATAGTTGCAGATACCGTAGTCGGCGCATTATTCGACATCTTATTGGTTTGGATTTGCAACGAGTAGCCGTGATCTTTAATATCTTGAGTAATAGTTACGCTTTGTGTTGTTTTCGTGCCGTCTGGATTAGTAACGGTAATTTTTAGAGTATCTCCTAATGTGGCGTCCGAAGGTACGGTAATCTTAGCTTCGGTAACTTTTTTATCGCCGTCATGTTTGTTTTCAGAATAGCTAAG
>CAUQOI010000049.1:0-14438 GCA_963519525.1 uncultured Campylobacter sp. | reverse complement strand
AAAAACAGCCTTTTTAAAGATAGCATCATCAGCGGCACTAGCATAAGAGTGAGCGTTGTGCAGTGCAACGTCGTATTTACGGGCATCATCACCGATATCGAGCAGGAAAAACACGCGATCTGGTACGCCAAGCACATCGACGGCGTGAGAGACGTTTACTCTTTTCTTAAGGTCATGAAAGAGTAGTTTTCTCCTTTAAATTTGAGTTAAATTTAAAGATTTTATCCTCCAAGGCACACACCGCACGTTTAAAATTAGAAGCCAAATTTGCAAATTTACCAGGACAAGAGAAAAGTATTCCAGACAGAATAGGCGTAGTTTAACTTTAAAATTTTAACCCGCGAGGGCGCGTATATGAAATACGTAACCGAAGCGGGTTTAAAATTTTAAAGCTTGAAATCCGTCGTTTATGTGGAATTTTTAACGCGGTAAAAGGTTTTGATTAGTGTCGGCAGTAGCACCAGCGCCCCCAGCAACATCATTATCATAACAAGATCTGTTAAAAGTCCGAAATATATCGTCGGGATAAAGTTGCTAGTTACCATTATGCTAAAGCCCAGGATGATCGCAAACGAGGTATAGTACATCGCGTAGCCGATGCTAGCGTGCGAGGCCTTGATCGACTCGGCGACGTTTTTACCGCGAAGCTCAATTTTTAGGCGGTGGATGTAGTGGATGATATCGTCCACGCCTATGCCTATGCTGATAGCCGCTATCGTAATACTCATGATATCAAGCGGGATACCCATGACGCCCATGACGCCAAACACCGCGCAAAGCGGGATCAAATTTGACGTGATAGCGATGGCGGCGAGCTTAATGCTTTTAAAAATAATGCAAAAAACGATAAAAAGCGACAAGATCACGAAACCGAAAGAATCCACCTGCGAGGCGATGAGGCTTTGAAGGAGATTGTTATAAAGCACCATCGCGCCGCTAACTTGAACGCTTGCATTGTCGTTTGCGATCAAATTTGCGATATCGGTTCTAAGCTCGCGCAAAAACTCGTCCCTGCGTAGCGCGTCGTCGCTATCAAGAGTTCGCGCGGTAAAGCGAAGCTCGTTATCTTTTATGCTTACGTAGGGGCTTAGGATGATGTCTTTGTATTTTTGCGGGATCTGTTCGTATAGGATCGAGAGCATGAGGCCGTCGGCGGGCTTTTGCGTGATGCGCTCGACGATCTTTACGTCGGTGTTTAGGCTGCTGGCGTGCCCGATAAAGCGCTTGTTTTCTAGATAGTTATGTACTTTTTTCGCGACGTCGATTTTATGCTGATTAAACCAATACTTATCCTCGTTCGCGCTAGTGGCGAACTCGTCGTCAAATTCGTCTTTAGGCTCGTTTTTGGTCGCGCTTTGCTCAAATTTAGGCTTGTTAAATTTGATCAATATATCGACCGGCACCGTGCCGCCCAGCTTCGTATCGATCACCTGCATGCCTTTGTGGATTTCGGTCGTATCTTTAAAATAGCTTATAAAGCTGTTTTCGACTTTTAGCTTTGAGATACCGTAAAGCCCGAAAATAAGCACCGCAATGCTAATCGCGTAAACGGCGCGGCTGTGATTTAGCGCAAATGCGGCGCAGTGCTTGGTAAAGCTAAATTTATCCTCAAACGTCCTAACGGGAGCGAGCTTTGGCATCAGCGCCATCGCGGAGCCAAATAGCAAAAACGCGAGCGCTAGCGAGATAGAGATCGACGCGCTCATCATGATGCCTAGCATTATGATAGGCTTGATATCGGAAAGCGCAAGCGATAAAAAGCCGATAACGGTCGTAAATATAGCAAAAAACGACGGACTGGCCTTATCGCGTAGCGTGAGATAGACTAGCTGACGGTTGCTAAGATGCGGCTTTGTGATGCAAAACTCGCGGTAGCTCACGATCAGGTGGATGACGACGGAGATAGTGATGATGAGCTGAAGAGCGATGTAGTTTGAGCTGATGACGGTAATCTCCCAGCCAAAAAATCCAAACAGCCCGCTCGCCCAAATAACGCTAATCACGCAGATAAAAATCGGCATAACGATGTGGCGAATCTGCCTAAAAAACAGCCAAAGGCAAAAGACCAAAAGCAGAGTCACGCTGATGCCGTAGGTCGCAAGATCCGAGCGCACGAAGCTCACCATATCATCAGCGATCATATTTGCCCCGCCTAAAAACAGACTCTCGCCTCCGCCGAATTTCGCTATCGTCTCGCGGATCTGCTCGATCGCTGCGTGCTCTTTTATACGCGCTTCGTCGCGGTGAGCTTTAAACTGCGCATTTACGGCGCTTAGACGCTGTTTTTGCTCGCTTGTGATGTTGCCGTCAATCTTGGCGTTTAGCAGAGCGTTTCGCTCGTTTAGTATGCTTTGATATTTCTCATCGGTCTTTAAATTTAGCACGATCGCCGTAGTTTTTAGGTCGCGGCTAACAAGGTTGTTCGTATATAGCGGACTATCCGCAAACTCGCGTCGCACCAAGGTTTTGTTTATATCGGCATCGACAAGGCTTGGTACGTGCTTAACTAGCTCGCCAAGATCGTTAGTTCCGCTTTGAAGTAGCGGGATGTTCAGTACCGAAATGACGTTTGAGACGAGCTCGTTTTTTTCTAGTTCGCGGCTTAAATTTTCTATCTTTTCAAGCGTAGAGGGCGCAAGTAAATCGTCTTTTGGCGTGTATGCGATGACTAGGTAGTTTGGGCTAACGTAGCGTTTAAAAACGTCTCTAAAGACGGCTAGATCTTTATCGTTTTCAAGTAGCAGCGTCTCGGTAGACGCGTCCACCTCGAGCTTGCCGCTAAAATACCCAAAAACTAGCGTCGCGGCTAGCACGCCAGCGATAACGCTTTTTGGAAAGTTTACGATAAATTTAAAAATCCGCTTCATCAGCGCCTTATTGCGGAGCTTGGACGGAGTTTAGCTTGCTAAGCAAATTTTCAAAACTCTCGTTTTCCATCAGGCTGTCAAACTGGCTGCGGTAGGTCTGGATGATGCTAACGCCTAAAATTTCGACGTCGTAGATGAGCCAGCCGCGCTCTTTGGCGTTATAAAATTTATACGTAAAGCCGTAGTTTTTGCCGTCCTCGCCGACCAAATCGGCATTTAAAAAGTAGCGATTTTCGTTCGGCTTGGTTACGTCTTTAAAATTTATAGTTTGGTTTTTGTAGCTTAAAAGCTTATCGACGTAGCTCGACTTTAATCTCTCTTCAAAAGCTTTGTTAAATTTGACCTTTTGCTCAGCGCTTAGGTTGTTGTAGCGCTTGCTTAGAGCAATCTTTGACATCTGCTCGTAGTCGAAATACGGATCGAAAACGGCAAAAATTTTGCTTATTTTCTCGTCTTTGCTCAAATTTGCATTTTTTAGCACCTCGATGGCGTCTTGCGTCGTTTTTTGCATAGTAGGTTTTATCTGCTCCTCGCTGATCGCAAAGAGGCTAACCGCGCTAAAAAGCGCAAGCAGGATTATTTTTAAAAATTTCATTTTATTCCTTTATTAAGTGGTTGCGGCGCTGTTCGTATGCGTCGCGTAGAAACGGATACAGGTCGATCGCGTCTTTTTTAAGATTGTCGTAAGCGTCTGGGTGTAAGGACAAAAGATTGCCCTGACGGAATGTTTTTAGAGCAAAGGAGTCTAGCGCAGGCTTTACGTAACTGACGGGATCGAGATAATAATCGCCGACTAGACCGACGATATCGCGTAAATTTGAGGGTCCTATAAACGGCAGCACCACGTGAAAACCGCTACCAACGCCCCAGTAGCCTAGCGTCTGACCGAAGTCCTCGTCGTGGCGTTGCAGATTATAGTATTTCGCGCCGTCGGTTAGCCCGCCAAAGCCGATAATCGTATTTGCCAAAAATCTCAGCGTCTCCTCGCCGGCCTCGCTAAATTTAAACTGCAAGAGATTATTTACGAAGCGAACGGGATATAAAAGGTTGTCAAAAAAGTTTCCAGCAGCGGTTCTTGCGGCCTCGGGCACTATGTAGCTATAGCCTTTTATCGCGGGGTGGATGGCGTTTACGTACATAAAATCATTAAACCCCGTCATCATTCTATTATAACCGCTAAGCGGATCGAAAATCTCGCTAGGCTGCGTAAATTCGTCGTCAAATTCGCTCTTTTCCTGCGTTTGTTCGGCAAAAACGCAACTAAAAACGAGCAAAAAAGAGAGTAAAAATTTTCTCATCGAATCTCCGAATTTCAAGTCTGCAAAGGCAGTAACCTGAGATTTTATCTCAATGTAGCTTTTAAATTTATAAATTTCAAAATGCCAGGTATTACGAAGTTTATTTAAGTTATTTTTCATATATATTTAAATATACTTCCTAGCAAATTATTTTTTTATATTGATAGAATTTGGGGGATTTTCATGAAAGCAGACGTTAGTTTAGAGCTATTTTTAGATAGCGGCGTATCGGTGCTGGCTAAACATATAGAGCTTTTAAAGGCCGTAGAACACACTAAAAGCATAACCAAAGCCGCCGAGTACGTCGGCATCTCGTACAAAAACGCATGGGATAGCCTGGACGCGCTAAATAACCGCTCGGACGAACCGCTAATCGCAAGAGCCGAAGGCAACAAGAAAAACAGCGGCTCGGAGCTCACGCCCTATGGCAAAAAGATGATCGCGCTATACGACGCGATGCTGGAGAGCCAAAAGATATTTTTAGAAAAAGTTTGTTCAAATATAAACGTCGATACGAACGAAATTTTAAATTTACAGCGCATGAGCATGAGTCTAAGCGCACGAAACCAACTAAGCTGTGAGATAACCGAAGTAAAAACGGGCGCGGTGAATTCGCAAATCAGCGCCAAACTCTCAAACGGCGAAATTTTACGAGCCAACGTCACGGTCGAGTCTGAAAAAAATCTAAATTTAAAAGTCGGCAAAAAGGTCGTATTTATCTTTAAAGCCCCAAGCGTAATGCTCGCAAAAGAGGAAAATCTAAAACTAAGCGCGGCAAATTTACTAAAAGGACGCGTGATCGAGGCCAAAATCGGCTCGGTAAACGCCGAAATCGTGCTAGAAATCAGCAATCATCAGACGATAACCTCTATCATCACCAAAGATAGCGCGATGCAGATGCGTATCGGCGTGGGCGACGAGCTCACCGCTATAATCAAAGCAAGTCAAATCATAATAGGAGTATAAAAAATGAAAAAAATATTTTTTTCGCTAGTAGTCGCGGCTATCGCCGCTTTTAACCTAAACGCAGGCGAGATCAACGTGTTTGCCGCTGCAAACGTAACATACGCGTTTGACGAGCTAAAGGCTGAGTTTGCCAAATCAAATCCCGACACCAAAGTAACCGTCACTCTAGGAGCTAGCGGCGCGCTATCTACGCAGGTCAAAAACGGCGCTCCGGCGGACGTTTTCATGGCTGCAAATATGAAATTCGTCCAGGACCTATACGACACCAAATTTGCCGTAACAGAGCCTGTAGTATACGCTCAGGGCGCGCTTGCGCTATTTACAATCAGAGATATCGATCTAGCTAAAGGCATAAACGCTGTTGAAGGCCTAAAAGCTATCGCGATCGCAAATCCTGAAACCGCTCCGTACGGCAAAGCTAGTATCGAAGCTCTAAAAAAAGCAGGCATCTACGATAAAGTCGAGAAAAACGTCATCCTAGCAAAATCTATAGGCGAGGCTCTAAGCCAAGCTCTAAGCGCTGCTGACGTCGGATTTATCGCGGCTTCTGCAATGCATGATAAAAAAATGGCCGAATACAAAGAGGGCAAAAACTTTATCCTCATCGATCCTGCGCTCTACACTCCGATCGATCAAGGTATGGTTATCCTAAAACACGGCGAAAACAATCCTGAAGCAAAAGCTTTCTACGACTTCATCAGAAGCGACCGCGCGAAGGAAATCTTTAGAAAATTCGGATACAACATCTAAATGATAAAGGCTAAAATTTCGGCGATAGAGCAAAACGACGGCGTTAGCGTTTTTGAGTTTAGCGCCGAAAATTTGAGCCTAAAAATGCTCTCCTTGGAAAATCTACAAAATTTAAAAATCGGCGACGAGGTTCGGCTAGGCTTTAAAAGCTCGGACGTCTTCGTCGCTACCTCCCCGCTTTTAAACTGCTCGGTCTCAAACGAGATAAAAGCGCAAATTTCAGATATCGAGCAAGGGCAAATCACAAGCTCGCTACACCTAAACGCGGGCGAGTTTGAGTTTGAAAGCATCATCTCCACGGCATCGCTAAAGCGGCTAAATTTAGCGCCGGGCGATCAAATTTATGCCTACGTCAAGGCAACCTCGCTCTACATCGCATGATAGAACTAAACTGCATAAAAAGCCTAAACGGCGCAAACGGGAAATTTGATCTAGACGTAAATTTGAACGTAAAAAAGGGCGAATTTGTAGCTCTATACGGCAAAAGCGGCAGCGGCAAAACTACGCTTTTGCGCCTGATCGCGGGCTTTGAAACGCCTGATAGTGGAACGATAAAAGCAAGCGGAAAAACGCTTTTTGACGGTAAAAACTTCGCTCCGCCGCAAAGCCGAAATATCGGGTTTTTATTTCAAGACTACGCGCTTTTTCCGAATATGAACGTGATGAAAAATCTGCTTTTTGCGAATAACGACCAAAATTTAGCGCGCAAGCTACTAGAACTAGTCGAGATGAGCTCGCTAGAAAACGCCGCTATCTCGCAGCTCTCGGGCGGTCAAAAGCAGCGCGCCGCCCTAGCCCGCGCTCTCATGCGAAAGCCCGAAATTTTACTCCTCGACGAGCCGCTCTCCGCGCTTGATAACGCCATGCGCGAAAAGCTGCAAGACTACCTTGCCAAGGTACACGCCGAGTTTGATATGACGACGATTTTGGTTAGTCACGACGTCGCCGAGATCTACAAACTCGCGTCCAAAGTCTTCGTGCTTGACGGAGGCAAAATAGCTCAAGAAGGCGGCCCGGGCGAGATATTTTTGAGACACAAAGGCTCGCAGAAATTTAGCCTGCCGGCAAAAATTTTAGAGATCTCAAAGCGCGACGCCATCTACGTAGCCGTCGTCTCCGTCGGTCAGCAGCTTTGCGAAGTAGCGCTAAGCGCCGCGGAAGCTGCAAATTTAAAACCGGGCGACGAAGCGTCGATAAGCGCCAAGGCGTTTGGGCTAAATTTACAAAAAAACGGTAGCGAAAACGACGAATTTTACGGCGCGAAATCAGGCAAATTTGACGAGCGAAACGATCAAATTTACGCGCAAAGCGAGCCAAAATGAATATCGATTTTACCCCATTTTACCTCTCGCTAAAGCTTGCTTTTATCTCGACTGCGATCCTGTTTTTTCTCATGCTGCCGGTTGCGTTTTGGCTTAGCCGAGCGAGTTTTAAATTTAAACCCGTGCTCGAGGCCGTGATCTCGCTGCCTCTCGTGCTGCCGCCTTCGGTGCTTGGATTTTACCTGCTGGTTTTTCTCTCGCCTTACAACTTTTTAGGCAAATTTTTTGAGGAAACCTTTGATATCCGCTTGGTTTTTAACTTTTCAGGCCTCATCATCGCTAGCTGCATTTACTCGCTGCCTTTTATGTTTCAGCCGCTTCAGGCGGGCTTTGCGAGTCTGCCAAAGAGCCTTTTTGAGGCGAGCTACTCGCTAGGCAAGGGCAAATGGGAGACGCTTTTTAGAGTCGCTCTGCCAAACATCAAGCCCTCGCTTCTAACCGCGCTCATAGTGAGTTTTGCGCATACTTTGGGCGAGTTTGGCGTCGTGCTGATGATAGGCGGCAGCGTCGGGGACAAAACTAAGGTCGCTAGCATCGCTATCTACGAGGCCGTCGAGCTCATGGACTATACAAAGGCGCACGTTTATTCGGCGATTATGCTGTTTATAAGCTTTGCAGTGCTATTTTTAGTCTATTTTTTTAATAATTCACACTCAAAGAGGACGCAATGAAAGATATAAACGCAAATCCGGTCAAATTTAGCGAGCTAACGGACGGCAAAAACTGCATCGTTTTTACCTATCCTAAAATGGGCGAGAGCGGGAAGTTTTTACCGGAAAATTTAAAGGATTTAAAGGGGCTAACCGGCTGCACGCTTCAGTGCAAAGCCTATCAAGAAAACCTTGCAAAGCTCGAATCTGCGGGCTTTACGCTAATAGCCATCGGCTCTCAAAGCGCAGAAAAGATGAATGAATTTAAACAAAGCGTAGGCGCAAATTTTATCTTTTTGAGCGACGAAAACTTCGAGTTAGAATCACCGCTAAATTTACAAACTTTTACCACGAACGACGGTAAGAAATTTTACCGCCGCCAAACGCTGATCATCAAAAACGGTGAAGTCGTAAAAAGATTTAACGACGTGGCCGAGCCCGCAAATGACGCGGCAAACGTGCTGGCAGCGATAGAGCGGCTTTAAATTTTGGCCGATTTCGCAAGGGGGCGATAAATTTAGGGCTCAAATTTGGAGTCAAATTTAATCCAAGCAAATTTGAGCCGTTTTGGAGTCAAATTTAAAATTCTCGCAAAACCGCAAGTCAAATTTTAAATTCCCGTCAAACGTAAATTTAACCTAACCCAAAATAATTTTTTTATATAATTACGCAAAAATTTAGGCGGGATATGAATCTTTTTTCCATAGAATTTGGCTTGTGCTTTTTTATTTTTTGGCCGATTTATTATTTTTTAAACTCTCGCCCGCACCTGCAAAAAGCCGTTTTACTCGCCTTTTCTTACCTGTTTTTAGCCTCGTTCGGGCTTAAGTTTTTAATCATAAATTTTATCTTTAGCACTGCGATTTTTCTTTTTGCGAGGGCGGCTCAGAGCAAAGACTCCGAGATTCCTTTTGCCGCGGGCGTTATTTTCGTGCTTTGCGCGCTTGCGTTTTTTAAATACGGCGGGTATTTTACGATCAAATTCGGCGTCATGAGAATTGAAACAATCATTTTGCCGCTCGGCATTTCGTTTTATTCGTTTATGAGCATCTTGCTGCTAAAGGCCGTGCGAGACGGCGAGCTAGAGGCGCCCGGCTACCTTGATACTCTGATTTTTCTTAGCTTTTTTGCCGCGATTATTTCGGGTCCGATTTTGCGGCCCAGGCCCTTTTTCGAGGCGCTAAACTCCCCAAAGGTTTTTCGCGCTAGCCCCGTCATATTCGCGCTTTTATGCTCCGCGCTTTTTAAAAAGCTCATCGTCGCAAACCATCTTTTCGAGATAGTTAATCCCGTTTTCGCCGCGCCCACCCTGCCCGCGTCGCAGCTTCTTGGCGCTCTTTTTGGCTACAGCGTGCTGCTTTATGCCGATTTTAGCGGCTACGTGGACTTCGTAACGGCGCTAGGACTCATGTGCGGTTTTGTTTTGCCGCAAAACTTCAACCGCCCTTTTACGGCGCGAAATTTAAAAATTTTCTGGCAAAATTGGCACATCAGCCTTATGAATTTTTTCAAAGAGTGCGTCTATTTCCCGCTGGGAGGCAGTCGCGGCACGCAGGCGCAAACGCAGCTAAACGTGATGCTAGTTTTTGCGATCTCGGGCGTATGGCACGGCGCGGGGCTTAGCTTTTTGCTCTGGGGGCTCATCCACGGCCTTGGCGTCGTGTTTTTAAACTTAACCGACGAGCGCAAATGGCTAAATTCGGCCATACTAGGACGATATTTTACGTTTATTTTCGTGAGCATGGTTTGGGTCTTTTTCACGATGGATTTTGAGGGGGCGGTACGCTATATCGGGGCTATTTTTAGAAACTCGGACGGCGAGCTTCTTGCGATTTGCGCGCTGTTTGCGGGCGTTTTTGCCTTTGTATTATTATACGCCGCGCTTGACGTTTATCCACTTTTGGTCAAATTTTTTGCAAACATAAACGTTGTTTTTTCAGCCGTTTTTTTGGCGATTTTTGGGATAATTATTTACTTTTTGATGCCGTCCGGTATGCCTAACTTTATATATCAAGGATTTTAATGAGAGCGTTTTTTGGGGTATTTCTCGCGTTTTTTACGCTGATTGCACTATTTTTGCGACCGCTGTCAAACTACTACGAAGCCAAATATCAAAAGGATTTTTTCATCACGGACGAGCGCGCGATGGCGCTGAGCGATAAATTTATAAGCGCGGCAGAGGACGGCTTGCAGAGCGCAAAATCGGCCATCGATAAACTTACGGGCATTTTTTCGGGTGATAAAAAACATGTCGCGACCAGCCCTAAAACAGAGCAAAATTTAACCGCCTCGCAAATCGAACCGGCAAATTTAAACGCTCAAAATACGCAAAATTTAGCGCCTAGTATCGGCGCGATAAAAGATGTAAATTTGACTGTGCAAACTGCTCAAATTTCTCCTGCTAAAACCGCTTTAAATTTAGACAAAAACGGCTCGCTAGCGTCAAATTTAACGCCGAGCGCTCCGAGCAAAACGAACAAATCCGCGTTTTTTGATATCGAACTAAACGAAAATTTGGGTGTCATCTTGATAGGCGACTCCATAATGCAAGGCTTTGGCTGGGGCTTTGAAAACGCGCTAAAAACGAGCAAAATCTCAATCAAAAATATGGCAAAAGCCAGCACTGGGCTAACGAATAAGAAATTTTACGACTGGAGCGAGGAGCTAAAGGCGGCGCTAGCAAGCTTAGAAAATCGCCCGCAAAATTTGCTAATCTTCGCGCTTTTTGGCGCAAACGACGCTTATAGCTACACGTTTGGCGAGCAGGCGCTGGACTTTGGCACCGACGCATGGCGCGAGGCGTATGAGGGCAGGATCGCCGAGATATACGAGATCGCAGGGCAGCACGGCGCGCAGGTCGTGTGGCTGGGAGTGCCGTGTATGAAGAGCGAGAAATTCGACAAAAAAATGAAGGCGCTAAATCTGATCTACAAGGACGCGGCGCAAAAATACGGCGCGCGCTACATCGACATCAGCGGCGCGATCTGCGATAACGGCAAGTATCTAAAAGAAGGTGCCGACAAAAAGCCGCTGCGCAAGGATGACGGCATGCATATCAGCATGAACGGCGCTAAAAAGATCGCCGTTTACGTCGTGGATAAACTGCTAAACGGGCAGAGCGATAATTTTTAGCCGAATTTGAGTTTGGCTAAATTTGCTCGGTCGGAAATTCTTAAAATTTGGAATTGATAGAATCGGCAAATTTGAAATCTCGCCGAATTTTACGCCTTAAATTTGAGCAAATCTGCCGAGCCGTTCGCAAAATAAATACGGGCGCGCCCCAACCAGCTTACACCGACTTTTGCCGTGCAGCGTAGCCAAATGCTCGCTCGTATAAAATAAAATATCGCGCGAAATAAGCGCCCGGCCGTCTTTTTTTGCCTTAAACGATTATTTCGCCAAACCCGCCGATGTTTTACTGTCCGACCTAGATACAAAACGGTATTTTGCCGCAAAACTTTACCGCAAAATCGTCAAAATCGCTAGAAACACGGACAAACCGCGTTTGGCGCTTTCGCGTCGTCTGTGGTGCGCACGCTTTCTCTACCGACGTAGATTTTATCGGTTCGTTTTTTTATTTTCGTCGCCTCAGCAAATTTAAATTTGCCTCAAATTTGAGTAGCAAAACTCAAATTTAAAATCTAGCCGGCGTCAAAACCGCATTGAGCTCGCGCCGACTGAGTTAAATTTTAAATTTACGTAGCTGCTAAATTTAGTAAATCCACTTCACGACGTCGCTTAGTTCGCGGCGGTATCTTTTAGGCTGCGGTTTGACGCGGTAGCCAAACGGCACCATGAGGCTCACGCGCTGCTTGCTCGTATCAAGGCCTAAAATTCTATTTAAAGCCGCCTCGTCAAAGCCCTCGATCGGGCAGCTGTCGATGCCAAGGCTCGCCGCCGCGGTCATCATGTTTGCCGCCGCGATATAGCACTGTTTGCTCGACCAGTGATAAACCAGCTCGTCATCGCCGCGAAAGCGGCCGCCTAGAAAATCGCCGTAAAATTTCTTTCTCGCGGCGATCATCTCCGGCGACTTATCATCGCGGCGATCGATCATTTTTTCCACATATTCGCCCACGCTTTTAACATCGGCGACTTTAGCTAGGATTACTAGCAGATGCGAGCAAGAGGTGATTTGCACTTGATTCCACGAGACTTCGCGGATTTTTCGCCTTAGCTCCTCGTTTTGCACGACTAAAAAATCCCACTGCTCAAGCCCCGTCGAGCTAGGGCTTAGCCTGCCGGCCTCCAAGATAAAGTCAAACTCGCCCGCGCTGATTTTCTTGTTTTCGTCAAAAACTTTGCAAGCATGACGAAATTTCATAGATTCTAAAAAATTCATTTTCGCTCCTTTGGTTTTATAGTTACGCTAAATTATATAAAATTTGACCGAATTTAAGCTTAAGAAGTATTCAGGATAGAGGCAAATTCGCCCGCTTTACGCGGACGGATTTGCGTTGGTTTGGGTTAAATTTACTCGCCCAGAGGGTTATTTAGCTCTACGACGTTTACTTTGCCGTCCTTATGCGCTAGAGCGTAGATGCTACCGCCCTTTACCGCTAGTCCGGAGATATCGCCGATTTGCGGCATCGCGTAGGCATCGACTACCTTCGCGTCCGCAAGGTCGATCACGAGCAAGGTGTTGTAGTTTTTAGAATAGGCCAAAAATTTACCGCCCACGACGTCGCCAGCTGTGACGTAGTAGTCTTTTAGATCGCGTTTATCTTTTAGCGCGAGGCCTGATGTCACGATAGTTTCGCCGCTTAGCATCTTATCCTTGCTATCGACTTTGATGAGGATCAAGTTCTTGGCGCGCTCGTTTGGCACCGTGATCATATACATATAGGTGCTTTGCGGGTCTTTTGCGAGCGTTAGGACGTATTGTTTTTTCGCTCTTATCGTTAAAAGCGCCGGGCGGTCGAATTTCCACGCAGACTCGAGCCCGCCGGTGCTCTCTCTAAAATATCTCCACTCGTGATACGCATCCACATTTTGGGCAGGTTTAACGGCAAATGTCGTTTTGTTAAAGCCTGTAGTTACCAGCATATCGCCGACAAATGTCGATGCGACGGCCTTTTTGATATTACGGCCGTTTGGTTTGTCGATGATAGCATGAGCGATTTCTTTAAAATTCGCGTCCGTAAAATAAACGCCGCCTTCGGTGTTTGAGATGCCGAAAGTATCATTTTTAGCGTTGTACGCTAGGCCACTCGTTACGCCTTTGCCAAAAATTCCCTTTGTCTCAAAAGGAAGCGGGAAGCTGTTTTTCACGCTAAGCGCAGGCTTTACGTCCGTAAACGCGCCGGCGCTTGGATCGGAGTTAAATTTGACGCTTATGTCTTTAGGCTCGCCAGCTATAAACGGATCCTCGACGACGTTTGCGCCGGTGAATGAAAACGGCTTTTCAAACCTTTTCCAAACGCCTGAAGTCCAAGTGTTATTTAGGCTGATACGCTCCGGATCGCCCTTGCCGCTATATGGCGGGATGCCTGCCGAGATGAGCGCCTGAACGGCATTTGACAGGATGACAAATAAGCTCAAAGCTATCACGAATTTTGAATATGCGTTAAGAGGTTTGACTCTGGTGTCAGCGCGCGCGATATCGTCCGAGACGACCTTATCTTTAGCAAAAAGCATCATCAGCCCCATCGCTACGACCACGATCCAGTACACCAAAATACCCCACGTATACGTGTGCGCACCGAATATATCGCCGCCAAAGCCCATACCTACGTCTCTATATAAACTAAAGCTCGCATGCCTAAGCGTCATGAAAATGCCATACGCAGCGCCGAAAAGCACGGCGGCTATGTAGCGCGCCTTTAGGCCGTAGCGCAGTATCAAGATGCCCGCGACGCCGACTACTACCATGCCGATACGCTCCCACCAGCAAAGGGTGCAAGGGCCCTCGCCGATGACGTAACCAAGATAGATATTTGCGATACCGACGGGAATAGCAAGCACGAGCAAGACCGCGGTGGCCATGACGAAGTCAAAATTTTTCTCGTTAAAAAAACTCATCTAGCCCTCCTAGTACGCCGCGTAAGGCAGCAGGGACGTCCAGCTGGCAATGAAAAACATAATAAAGCAAATCGCCGTCCCCACGGCAAATGCACCAAATGCCAAACCCTCTTTCTCCGGCTTTTTCCATGCGATGAAAACGGCTAGAGCAAGAAAGAGAAACGATAAAAATTCCATTTTTATCTCCTTTGTTTCATTAAAATTAGAGAGTAATTTTAATTTAATTCTTTTATATTTTCGCTTAAAATTTGAGATAATTTTGATAACATATTGCATAATGCTCTTAAATTTAAGAAAAATATTTTAGGAATTTGACGGCTTTAGATATAGGATAAATAATAAATTTATATTGCTTTAGTGTAAGCTTTTTAGTTTGATTAGTTTAACTTTAGCGTTTGTTCGGCTTTATGAGAAATTTTGTGGGTTTTTAGAAATAGACTTATGCATAATCACCGGAAAGCTTTTTGTTTTTATTAAATTTTATCTTTAAGGATATTTGGCTTTCGAGGATTTTAAACGGCTCAAATTTTACCTGTTTAACTTTTTGTATAACTTGTTTAGTAG
>CAUQOI010000048.1:0-14537 GCA_963519525.1 uncultured Campylobacter sp. | reverse complement strand
ATCGCCTTTTTTTCGCCGTCGATTTCGTTTATGCCTTCAAGCGTTTTTACGTTAAAATTTTTATTTAGACGGTTTATCTCGTCGTTGTTATGTATGATAGGGCCGATAGTTACGGCATCCTTGGCGTTTTCGGCGATTTTTATAGCGCGCTTTACGCCAAAACAAAATCCGTAACTGCTAGCAAGCTCAATCCTCAACGCTAGCTCCCAGTTGTCTTAAAATCCCGCTAAAATTCGGAAACGAAGTCGCGATAAACTCGCTCTTTTCTATAACCATTCCGCATTTTAGCCCAAGCACCGCAAAGCTCATCGCGATACGGTGATCGCCGTTACTGTCGATGATAGCGCAGTTTGCCTCGCCGCCTTTTACGCTAAAGCCGTCTTCAAATTCTTCGACTTCAAGCCCGCATTTTCGCAGCCCTTGCACCATGATCGCGATGCGGTCGCTCTCTTTTACGCGGAGCTCTTTTGCGTTTCTCACGCTACTAATGCCCTGTGCATTTGCAAATGCGATGGCAAGCGCGGGTACCTCGTCGATTAGCCACGAGATATTTTCGTTCACGTCCACGGCTTTTAGCGGCGCATGTTTTATCTCGATCTCGCCGATGCTTTCGTATGTGCCGGAAGTCTCTTTAAACGTTACTTGCGTGCCCATTTTGGCTAAAATTTTAAAGGCCTCCACGCGTGTTTTATTTAACAGCATATTTTTTAGCACGATGTGGGAATTTGGGATTATCGCTGCGGCTACAGCAAAGAAAAACGCCGAGCTAGGATCGTTTGGAACGCAAATTTCAAGCGGTTTTAGCGGCGCGTTCATCGGCTCAACCTTGACGCCGTGCGGTAAAATTTGCAGGCTCGCACCCATACCTTTTAGCATGCGTTCGGTGTGATCGCGACTAAGTTCAGGTTCGCTAAGCTCGCAGCCGTTTGACTTTAGTCCAGCCAAAATCAGCGCCGATTTTACCTGCGCGGAGGCGATTTTGCTATCAAATTTAAAATACTCCAGCTTCTTGCCGCGGATCGCCAAAGGCGCGTGATCTCCGCCGTTTGCGCCGTCTATCTTAGCTCCGACGCTGATCAGCGGTTTAGCCACGCGCGCCATCGGACGACGATTTAAAAACTCGTCTCCGCTTAGCACGAAAAAACCCTCGCTAGCGGCTAAAAAGCCCATAAAAAGCCTCATCGCCGTGCCCGAGTTTCCGCACTCTAAAACAACGCTAGGCTCTTTTAAATTTGCGCTCGGAGTTATGATTAGCTCGCCCTCTTTTTCCTCGATACGAGCGCCGAGATTTTTTACGATTTCTAACGTATTTAGCGTATCCTCGGCCTTTAGATAGTTTTTCACGCGGCTTGGCTTATCGCTTAAAAGCGAAAATATCGCGCATCTATGCGAGATAGATTTATCCGCCGCGATATTTTCCAGGCTCGCGCTTATCGGCGTTCTTAATGCGTAAACTTTCATCTTAGTCCGATATTTAAATTTTGCTTTAAAGCATCCAAAATTTTATCCATTATTGCCGCTACTTCCTCATCCTCAAGCGTTTTTTGTATATCTTGGAAGTTAAATTTGACACTGAGGCTCACGTCGTCTCCGAGCTTATCGTCTGAATATATATCAACCGGCGCAAATTCTTTTAGACACTCGATTTTTAGCGCGTTTATGCACTCTTTTATCGCTTCAAATTTCATGGATTTAGGTACGATCAGGCTTAGGTCTCTACTGATAGCCGGGAATTTCGAGTAAGCCTTGACGACCGCACCTTCAAATTTAAGCTTTTCAAACTCTATCTCGCAAAGATAGGTTCGCGGTAGATCGCGCGCGGCCTCAACTCGCACGTCTACGCGGCCGATATAGCCCACGCAAACGCCGTTTTGATAGATTTTCGCTTGTTCAAATTCGCTTAGATATTTTACGTCGTCGCAGGCTTTTAGCTCAAATTCGCCGACCGCGTTTCTAACGGCCGTCGCAAAGCCTAAAAAGTCGATATCGGCTGGCTTTGCGCCGTTTAGTAAACTAGGCTCTTTTGTAAGTCCGCTAGCTACGAAGCCAAATCTCTCGCTTTGCTCGCCATCCTCGCTAAATACGCTACCGAATTCAAAAATTTTAACCGATTTTCGCTGATTTTTTACGTTTCGCTCGGCTGATTTTAGCAAGTGATTTGCAAGCGTCGGCCTTAGCGTGTTTAGCTCGCTATTTATCGGGTTAGCTATCTCGGCTTTGCAAGGCGCAAAACCGAGCGCCGCTAGCTCGCTCGCATCGTCAAATACATAATGCACGCTCTCAAAAAATCCGGCGGCGGCGGCTTTTTTACGCAAATTTAGCGCATTTTTATAGTCGGCAAAAGTGTCGTTTATGTGGTTTGACTCGCTGAAATTTAGCGGTTTTGAGACGATATTGTCGATACCGACCATTCGCACGATCTCTTCGCAGACGTCCTGCGCATTTACGATATCGTGACGAAATAGCGGAACTTTAGCGTTCGCGCCCTCTTTTTCGGCGTTAAAAGTTAGGCTAAATCCAAGCTTTTTAAGTATCCTCACGACGTCGTTTTGCGCGACTTCCTGACCGATCATTTTTTGCATTTCGCCCATCGTAACGCTCACGACCTTGGGTTCGCGCGTCATTACGCTTTGCTGAGAGCCCGCATAAAGCGCGACCGATTTTAGCGCGGCTAGCTGTTTAAATAAAAAATCGGCGCCAAAGCCGACGTTTGGCTCACTACCTCTTAGCGAGCGGTAAGTCTGCGATTGGCGCGGCATTTGCTTGTCTTCGTAAACTGTAGTCGCGATCACTTGAGGATCGGTGTAGCTAGCCTCCACTATGATTAGTTTGCTGTTTTCGTCAAGTCTAGCCGCATCGGTCTGATATATGCCGCCCACGCCCAAAAGCTCGCCGCCGGCCAAAATTTCAGTCGCTAAATTTGCGCCCTTTTGCAGATCAAAAACGGCGCGCTCGTCGTCCTTTTTGAGTTTGGCGTAATCATACGCGCTAAATAGCACGCCGGTTGAATGCGTAGCGTAGTCTAGCAGGCGCTCGATGCGGTTTTGTTTATCGCACTCGATCAGTGCCAAACGGATCTTCATCAATAAATTTTCGTCAAAATACTCTTTTATCTCAAAAGCGCGGTACTGAAAACTGCTTTGTAAATTTTCCTCGGCATGGATAGCCAAAATGCGACCGATACCGAGCAAATTTTCGCCCTCTTCGTATCTGGCGGCATCTTTTAGCGGTAGATCAAGCGCAGCCGACAGATCCCTCGCTACGCCGTAAACGCTCAGGCAGTCGCCGCGGTTTGGCGTTAGCTCGATCTCGATGATATCGTCGTTTAGTAGCGGATATTCGCAAATTTCTTTGCCTAGTTTTAGCTCGCCGATACTTTCATCTAGCGGCATTATGCCGTCGTTTGTTTTTACGAGGCCTAGCTCGACGGACGAGCAGATCATGCCGTTTGACTCGACTCCGCGTAGTTTTGCTCTTTTTATCTCTAGGCCGCTTGGCATAATGGCGCCTGATAGCGCCACCGGCACAAACTGTCCGGTCTCGACGTTTTTCGCGCCGCAGACGATTTGTAGCGTCTCTCCGCCTACGTCCACTTGGCAAACGCTTAGTTTCTCGGCGTTTTCGTGTTTTATCTTGCTTTTTACGTAGCCTACGACGATGTTTTTAGGCACTTTGATCTCTTTAAAGCTATCAACCTCAAGCCCGATCGAATTTAGCGTCTTTAGCAGTGTTTCGCTCGTTACGCCCGAGATATCTAGCCATTCGCTTAGCCAATTTCTTGAAATTATCATTTAAACTGCTCCAATAATCTTAAATCTCCCTCAAATAGCGAGCGCAAATCAGGAATTTGATGAAGCAGCATCGCAAATCTCTCAACTCCAAGCCCAAATGCGTATCCGCTCACGTTTTTATAGCCGACGGCCTTAAAGACGTTCGGATCGACCACGCCGCATCCCAGCACCTCGAGCCAGCCCGTTTGC
Organism: uncultured Campylobacter sp.; assembly: GCA_963519525.1. Lineage (GTDB taxonomy): Bacteria > Campylobacterota > Campylobacteria > Campylobacterales > Campylobacteraceae > Campylobacter_A. Next base: position 10,557 of record CAUQOI010000048.1, on the reverse strand, counting down.
TTGCACACGCGGCATCCGTCGCCGTGACAGAAAATACAGCTGATATCGACCTCCGCGCTAGGCTCCGTAAACGGAAAAAAGCTAGGGCGAAAGCGCACTTTAACGTCGCCGAACATATATTTTAAGAAATTTTCAAGCATTGATTTTAAATTTGCAAAGCTCACTGCGCCGCCCTCCTCGACTACGAGGCCTTCTACCTGATGAAACATCGGCGTGTGCGTTAGGTCCATATCGCGACGAAATACCGTTCCCGGCGCTATCATGCGGATCGGAGGCTTTTTGCTCATCATCGTGCGCACCTGCACGGGGCTAGTGTGCGTGCGAAGCAGCCTAAAATCCTTAAAATAAAACGTATCCTGCATATCGCGCGCAGGGTGGTATTTAGGCAAATTTAGCGCCTCGAAGTTATGGAAATCATCTTCTATCAGCGGTCCCGTCTCGAGCGAGAAATTTTGCATCATAAAGTACTCGATGATCTTATCCATCGTAGCCATCACGGGATGCAGTGCTCCAGCGCCGCTTGGCTCGTTAAATAGCGTGATATCAATAGCTTCAGCCTTCATTTTGGCTTTTATCTCGCCGCTTTCAAGCTCGGTTTTTTTAGCCGCTAAAAGTGATTCAAATTCGTCTCTTAGCTTGTTTAAATTTGCCGCAAATTCCTTCTTGGCCGCTTCGTCCATATCCTTAAGCTTAGCAAACTCCGACGTGATCGCGCCCTTTTTGCCCAGTAGCGCGACGCGAATCTTGTCTAAATCCGCCAAATTCCCGCATTTTGCGATACTTTCTCTATACTCTTGCAAGTTTTTACCTTTACTGAATTTTAGGATAGATTGTAGTCAAAATTTGATAAAATCTGCCTAAAAGGCGGGAAATTTTAACTTTTACTTGTTATAATTAAGCCAAATTTTAACCAGGAGAAAATCATGACGATATTTGAAAAAATCGTAGCGGGCGAAATACCTTGCAACAAAGTGCTAGAAAACGACAAATTTCTAGCCTTTAACGACATAAATCCAAAGGCTCCGATTCATATTTTGATCATCCCAAAAAAACATTTTGAAAATTTCCAGGAGATGGACGGCGCGCTGATGGGCGAGATGACGAAATTTATCCAAGAGGTCGCGGTGCTGATGGGCGTAGATAAGAGCGGATACCGCCTAGTCACAAACTGCGGCGAAAACGGCGGTCAAGAGGTCATGCACCTGCACTTTCACCTGCTAGCGGGAGCAAAACTGGGCTGGGTAGACACCGCGACCGATCCGCAAAGCACGTTTTAAATTTTAAATTTACGCTCAAATTTCGAGCGTAAATTTGACTTAGCGAGCCGGCCGCAAACATGGCAAGCTCGCTAAATCTCCAAAAAGACTGCCGCTTTTGTTAAGCCGAGCGGTCAAATTTGATTTTTTAAATTTATCCTTTCAGCCACCCGTTTAAAATTTCAATCTGCGCCGCAACGCTCTCGTTTGCAGTTCCGCCCTGCGACTTGCGCGCCTCCTTAGAAGCGTTTAGATCAAGAAATTTAACCGCGCCCGCGTCCAAGCTTTCATCCACGCTTGCAAGCTGCTGCGCATTTAGCTCGCTTAAATCCAAGCCCAAATTTTCCGCATACGCCACCGCCTTGCCCGTGATGAAATGCGCCTGGCGAAACGGCACGTTTTTCTCCCGCACGAGATAGTCCGCCAGATCGGTTGCCGTGAGGTGCCCGCGGCGCGTCATTGCTAGCATATTTTGCTCGTTAAATTTAGCCGTTTTTAGCATCTGTTTTAAAATTTCAAGGCTCGCAAGCGCGGTGGCGACGCTGTCGAAAACGCCCTCCTTGTCCTCTTGCATGTCCTTGTTATAGGCTAGCGGCAAGCCCTTCATCACCGTTAGCAGCGCGACGAGATTGCCGTTTACGCGCCCCGTTTTGCCGCGTATTAGCTCGGCGACGTCGGGGTTTTTCTTCTGCGGCATGATCGAGCTGCCCGTGCTGTAGGCGTCGCTGATCGTGACAAAGCCGAACTCCTGCGAGCTCCACAAGATTAGCTCCTCGCACAGGCGCGACGCATGCGTCATCAGCACGCTTACGTTAAACAAAATCTCCAGCGCGAAATCGCGGTCGCTGACGCTATCCATCGCGTTTGGCGTCACTCCCGCAAAGCCTAGCTGCTGCGCGACCAGCTCGCGGTTTATAGGATGCGGCGTGCCCGCAAGCGCAGCCGAGCCCAGCGGACAGAGGTTATTTCGCTCGCGCGAGCTAGTAAAGCGCTCGTAGTCGCGGCGAAACATAAACGCATAAGCTAGCAGGTGATAGGCAAGGCTCACGGGCTGGGCGTGCTGAAGGTGCGTGTAGCCTGGCATCAGCGTGTCCGCGTGCTTGCTAGCGATATCTCGTAGCGCAGCGACTAGCTCGCGGATTTTTTCGGAGATCTCGACACCGCTTTTAAGCACGTAGAGGCGAAAATCAAGCGCGACCTGATCGTTTCTGCTGCGCGCGGTGTGTAGCCTGCCGCCAAGATCGCTTCCGATGAGCTCGCTTAGGCGCTTTTCGACCGCCATATGAATGTCCTCGTCGGCGGTTTTAAACTCAAATTTACCGCTTTTTATCTCCTCAAACACGGCGTCAAGCCCCGCGACGATCTTTTCGCTCTCCTCAGGCTTTAAAATCCCGCAGGCGCCGAGCATTCTTGCGTGCGCCTTGCTGCCCGCGATGTCCTCCTGCCAAAGCGCCCTATCAAAGCCGATCGAGGCGTTAAACTCCTCCAAAAGCTCGCTACTCTCACCGCTAAACCTACCCGACCACATTTTTTTTGGATTTTCTTGCATCGTTTTTCCTTTTTGCGCTAAATTTTGGCTTTGATTTTAGCTCAAATCCACTTAAATTTCACGCCGTATTCACTCTGCGCGGCTAAAATGAACGAAAAAGGAGCAAAAATGAAAAAGCGAATTTATCACGTAAGCGAGGTCGCAAAGAGCGGAGAAAAGGCGAGAAAAACGATATTTTGCGAGACGGACGCCACTAGCTGCGCGGTCTGGGTCGTGCGAGCCGGCCAAGAAGTCGCGGTGCACGCACACACTAAAAGCGACGACGTGTGGGTGTGCTTGCAAGGCGAGGGCGTGTTTTATCTTAGCAAAGAGGGTACGAGCGAGGCCGAAAAGACGGCGGGCGGACTTTTGGATAACGGCGAGCAGGTAAATTTTAAGAGTGAGCGACCCGCTAAATACAGGCAAGTCTCGGTCAAAAAGGGCGATGTGGTGATCTCGGCTAAGGGCGAGTGCCACGGCATGAAAAACACCGGCAAGGAGGATTTTATCTTTATCAGCGTTATCACGCCGTTGCCCGCTGATTACGTGGCGCTGGGGTAAATTTAAGCTAGCAAGAGTGGGGCTTATCGCGTGGGAAATGAAAATTTGTAGCATTTTAGGTATTTGTTGATTTTTGCTGCGTGTAAATTTGACAAAAGCACATAGCGGCGAAATTTTAAAAATTTACGGCAGCAAGCTAAATTTGACGCCGATAAATAATGCCGAGGCAATCGCGGTGCACGGCGATAAATTTGAAATTTTAGGGCGATAGATTTAGGCGCGCGGCGTTCTAGGGGTGCGATAAATTTAGAAAAACGGCGTCTGAAATTTTACACGCCAAAATCTGCGTCAGATTTTAAAATTTAAAAACGACGATGTCTGAAAAACGAGCCGAAAATGCTGCGACGGCAGGCTAAATTTAACCGTCGCAAGCGCTAAATTTAAAAGCAAAAGCGAGCAAATTTTATAAATTTAAGGAGCGTCTATGGAGTATTTCAAGCCGTTTTTCGTAAAGATCGCAGGCCGCGCCAGAGATGACGATCACACGAGTGCGCACGATCAGATCATCGCGCCGCTACTGAAAAACTCGCTCGCCGCCTACGTCTATAACGGCCGCAAAGATAGTATCGTGGGAGCCTTCGGTAGCGTGGAGCATCCGCTAAGCTTGAGCGACTTTAGTTTTCTCGTGCACGAGCGGGGTAAATTTCGCCTCGATCTCTCGCGCGAATGCATAAACGGCGCCGAGATTTTTTGGAACGCCTGCAGCTTTAGGCGCGGCTCGGTTATTATTTTGCTCGAGGGCGAGTTTGATCTAGCGCCTATTTTGCGCCGCTGCGCCGAGATAAGCATGGACGAAACGCCAAATATGGGCAACAGCCCCGCGGCGACCAAGCTTGCCAAGCGCGCGATGAGCGAGGGGCGGATCGCCGTGCTTTTTAGCGCATCAAATGGGATAGAGTGGATGGATATCTACGCCCCTGAGGCGGTGCGGGATAAAATTTTAAAACTTGCGGATGAGATAAACGGGGACGAAATTTAAAATATACGCTTTACGATCTTGCAGGAAAATGAGTCGTCAAATTTAATGACGCAAGCACAACCGTGCGTAGTTATAAGCTTTAGACGAGCGGCAGGCGGCAAAAACTCAAACAAAACGCACCGTTTAGAAAAAAGCTAAATTATCGCGCCTTAAGTATTATCAAATTTAATCAAAACGATGCTGAAGGCGGGCGGTCATCAAATTTACAAAGCAAAATTTGCCACCCAAAGCTCAAATTTGAAGGCCTGATCCCAAAAACAATGCGGCGTAAATTTACCGCCTCATCTTTCTGCCGATTAGCGCGAAAATCACGACCACGCCAGCGATCATCGCCCCAGCCTTCACGTAAAACGCCCTCCTCTCGCGCACGGCTTCGGGCGAGCTGGTTTTAAGCCGCACCTTGACACTCATACCGCCCGCTACGATACTTAGCGTATCGCCGGCCATGCCTTTTAGCTTCACGCTTAGCGTGTTCGTGCCGCTTTGCGCGACCGTAGGCGTCATAAAGCCCGATGCCTTGTAAGAGTAGCGCGTCATGAGGTCGTTGCAGTCTTTGGGGCGGAAAAATATCTCGTAGGTCTTATCCGCATCCACGCCCAGCACGTCGCCGTCGCGCGCGTCGAAATATGGATTTTGCGGAGTTTTGGTTTTAAAGCTCCATTTTATCTGCTTTACCTGCGCGCCCGCGCTTTGGGCGCTTTGATTTCGCGCGCCTGCTTGCTCGTAGCTAAAAACCGCCTCGTACTGCGCGCCGAAGTCAAAAACCTCCCGCGAAAAAGCCGCAAACTGCTTGGACGAAAATTTAGAATTTATATCGTTGGCGCTCGTGATGACGTGCAAATTTTGGATCTTTCGCCCGTCTTTAAATATCTCAAAATCCTTAAATTTTACCTCGCTTGCGTTTGCGTTAAACTCGATGCTAACGGGATTTGCCGTAATCTTGCACTCGGGGAAGGGATCCGGGATCTCGCCGCTAAAATAGGGCGTCACTGCAGTAGCGTCGGGAAATTTGACGAATGGCTTGCTAGAGCCGGTGAAATTATCAAATTTGGCGTCTTTTATTTTTAGATTTTTATCGGCGCAGACGTTGGTATAAAACCGCCCCACGCCCGTATCGCTCGCACCCTTAGCGCAAAAGGCGTTAAGCCTAGAATTGCCCATCTCAAAGACGAAGGCGTTAAATTTATCCTTGGACGCAAGTGCGTAGCCGACCTCGTCGACGCTCAAATTTAAAAACGCAAATCGGTGATAAATCGCCGAAAATAGCCCGTCCACCGCCTCTTTAAAGTCGCTTTTATAAGCGATGTTTTCAAGCACTAGAGTTGATTTGTAGCCCACGGCTAGAGCTCTGTCGGCCGGAGTCGCGCCGCTAAATTTAGCCCGTCCGACCGTCTCGTCGTGCCCCATGTATTCGTTTTGGGCGCTATAGTCGGCGTGGTTTTTGGCGGCTTGGCTTAAAATTTGATTTTGTCTTAGGCTAGAGAGTCCGGAGCCTAGGCGGTACTCGTTTAGATACGCGATAGCGTCCGAATCCGGAACGAAAGAAAACTCGGGTTGCTTAGCGGACTTTAGCGCGGAGTCTTTACCCTGCCCGCCCAAGATATCGCAACCCCCAAGAAAAAAGGCGCAGGCTAAAAGGCTAAATTTAAGCCCGCGTTTTACAGAGTAAAATTTCAATCCCGCGCCCTTTAAATTTAAGCCTTAGGGCCCGCTTTTGCGTACTCCACGCCCTCTTTTACGTCCTCGTAGCGTTTAAAATTCGCCTCAAACATGCTCGCTAGCTTATCGCGAGTCGCAACGTATTCGCCCTTGTTTTCCCATGTGTTGATAGGATTTAGCAGCTTTGTCTCGACGCCTGCTAGCTCTTTTGGGATCGCGAGGTTAAATTTTTCAAAATTTTCAAATTCGCACTTTTTGATACTGCCGTTCAGGATCGCGTTTATGCATGCGCGCGTGGCTTTGATGCTCATGCGCTTGCCCACGCCGTACACGCCGCCGCTCCAGCCGGTATTTACGAGATAGACGCTGACATTATGTTTGTCAATCTTTTCGCCCAGCAGCTTAGCGTAAACAGTCGGGTGCAGCGGCATAAACGGCTCGCCGAAGCACGCGCTAAATGTTGCCACGGGCTCGGTGATACCGCGCTCGGTGCCTGCGACTTTGGCTGTGTAGCCGCTTAGGAAATAATACATAGCCTGCTCTTTGGTTAGCTTTGCGACCGGAGGCAAAACGCCGAACGCGTCGGCTGTTAGGAAGATGATATTTTTCGGATGGCCGCCTGCAGAGCTTGGTTCGTAGTTATCGATATGATAGATCGGGTAGCTAACGCGGGTGTTTTCGGTCTTGCTGCCGTCTTTGTAGTCCACGACGCCAGCCTCGTTGGCGACCACGTTCTCAAGTAGCGCGTCGCGTTTGATCGCGGCGTAAATTTCAGGCTCGCTGCTCGGGTCTAAATTTATGCATTTCGCGTAGCAGCCGCCCTCGAAGTTAAATATCCCCTCATCGTCCCAGCCGTGCTCGTCGTCGCCGATTAGCTTGCGGTTTGGATCGGTCGAGAGCGTCGTTTTACCCGTGCCGCTTAGACCGAAAAATAGCGCCGTGTCGCCATCCTTGCCAACGTTTGCCGAGCAGTGCATCGACATCTTGCCCGCAAGCGGCAGCCAGTAGTTCATCATCGAAAAAATGCCCTTTTTCATCTCACCGCCGTACCACGTGCCGCCGATAACTGCGACGTTTTCCTCGACGTTAAAGATAACGAAAACGTCGGAATGCAGCCCGTCGCTCGCGTAATCTTCGTTTTTGCATTTGCAGGCGTTGAAAACCACGAAATCGGGATGAAATTCCGCTAGCTCGCTCTCGCTTGGACGGATGAACATATTTTTAACGAAATGAGCCTGCCACGCGACTTCGGTCACGAAGCGGACCGACTTTTTACTCTTTTCGCTAGCGCCGCAAAATGCATCTTGGATAAAGATTTCCTTGCCGCTTAGCTGGGCTTTAGCTTTGGCTAAAAGCTTATCGAAAAGCTCTTTTGAGATAGGCTGGTTTACCTTGCCCCAAGCGATGTATTTTTGGCTCGGGTCTTGCTTTACGAAGTACTTATCCTTTGGGCTGCGACCCGTAAAGATGCCGGTATCAACCATAAAGGTGCCGTTGCTTGACACGCGTCCCTCGCCCATGGCCTTTTCAAGCTCGAAAAGCTCGTCGTAGCTTAGGTTGTGGTTGATTTTTTTGATATCCTTAAGACCTAATTTTTCTATTTCGTTTACCATTTTTCTTCCTTTTTTGGATTAAATTTTCGCTAAAATTTGACCGTTTGCTACGGTTTGTCCTTGCTGTACCTCGATAGACGTTACCAGCCCGTCTTTTGGAGCGTTTACGTCTATTTCCATCTTCATGGCCTCTAGCACGAACATCCTTTGTCCCTTTTTCACGCTATCGCCCACTGCGACTAGGATTTTAAACACGTTTCCGGGAAGCGTGCTTTTCACCGGCTCGCCGCTGCCGCCCGTAGTTTTAGCCGGAGAGAGCTCCGGAGGCGGCATGTGCGCTACACTTGCGGGTTTTACGCTTTTTATCTCGGCTTTGCCGTCTGCGTCCGCGACCTCGACGTCAAATTTTTTGCCATTTACGGTGACGCTGTATTTTTCGTTTATCGGAGTTTTTGCGCGTGGGGTCGGCGCGCTCGTTTCGCCTGTATTTGCGGATTTTTTTCGGATATTTACCTTGCCTTCGCCTTTTAAAAATGCAATGCCTTTTTCCTTGCATGCCGCAGCGATAAAGATATTTTCCTCGCTAGGCTCGATGCCCTCTTTTTTAAGCAGCTCGCGCGTAAATTTAAGCGACTTGCTCTCGTCTTTATCCGCGATATCCATGGCGTGCTCTTTGGTCGGCTTTAAGCCTAACTGCTCGCTGGCTAGCTTAACCACGCTCTTATCTGGCTCTACAGGCGTTTTGCCGAAGTAGCCTAGTACCATTTTGCCGTAGCCCTCGGCGATCTTTTTCCACGGGCCAAACATCACGTTGTTAAACGCCTGCTGGAAATAAAACTGGCTCACCGGCGTCACGCTCGTACCGTAGCCGCCTTTTTGCACGACTTCGCGCATGGCAAGGATGACTTCGGGAAATTTATCCAAGATATTATTATCGCGCATCATTTGGGTATTTGCCGTTAGCGCGCCGCCGGGCATCGGGCTAAACGGGATGAGCGGGCTAACCTGCACGGCCTCAGGCGGCAGGAAATAGTCTTTCAAACACTCATTTAGCACGCTTTCGTATTTTAAGATTTTCTCCACGTCAAGTCCGCCCAGATCGTAGTTTTTACCCTTAACGGCATGTAGCATCGTTAGGATATCGGGCTGACTGGTGCCGCCGCTAACCGGGCTTGCGGCTAGATCTATGCCGTCTGCGCCCGCTTCTAGAGCGGCCATATAGCACGCGACGCTAACGCCTGCGGTTTCGTGAGTGTGGAGTCTGATGTGGGAATTTTGCGGGAGGAGTTTACGAGCCATTTTGATGGTCTCATATACTTTTTGCGGGCTAGAGGTGCCGCTGGCGTCCTTGAAACAAACGCTGTGATACGGAATGCCCGCGTCTAAAATTTCACGCAAAATCCGCTCGTAAAACGCCACGTCGTGCGCGCCCGAACAGCCTGCTGGCAGGTCCATCATCGTGACGACCACTTCGTGCTTTAGCCCGTGATGAGCGATACGCTCGCCCGAATATTTTAAATTTTCCACGTCGTTTAGCGCGTCAAAGTTTCGTATCGTGGTCGTGCCGTGCTTTTTAAAGAGCTTTGCATGCAGATCGACTAGCTCGCGGCTACCCGTATCTAGCGTCACGGTATTTACGCCGCGGCTTAGGGTTTGCAGATTTGCCTCGGGCCCGACCGTTTCGCGAAATTTATCCATCATCGCAAACGCGTCTTCGCTTAGATAAAAATAAAGGCTCTGAAACCGCGCCCCGCCGCCAAACTCAAAGTGCGTTATACCGGCCTCTTTAGCTGCGCTAACCGCGGGCAAAAAGTCCGCCATCGCCACGCGCGCGCCGAAAACCGACTGAAAGCCGTCTCTAAAGGTAGTGTCCATAACGTCTATAAATTTTTTCGCCATTTTGCCGCCTTGTCAAATTTCAAAATCGTGCTAATTTTACCTTGTTTTAGATTAAGTGGATATAATAAAATCAAAGCATTATCACAAAAATGTTTAACGAAGGGAGCAAATGCAAGAGCGCACGCTAGAAGAGCTTTATAAAAAGCTAAAAGAATTTGATAGATTAGCCGATAAAGAAGAGTTTTTGTTTGACGAGATAAGAGACGCCGTAGAGGCGCAGGATTTGGCGTTTGCCGCGCAAATTTGCGACTTTGTTTTAAACGACGAATTTGAAAAATTCGGCGCGTTTTTAAGAACCAGGGCGCTAATGTGGCTCACGAACTATATCGCGCAAAATTTAAAAGAAAGCGAGAGCGAATACCCAAATTTTGACGACTTTGTAGACTGCCTATGGAAATTTAAATGGATCGTCTCGGGCGTCGCTCAAAGCTCCGTGATAGAAAAGGAGCTCATAGACGAGGCAAACGAGGCGATGCTATTTTACTACGAGCGCATGGGGCTCTCGCTGGCTGCCTACTACAAGGCCTTGATGAATCAAAACATAGACATGGGCGATGCTAGAGAAGCAAAGGCAAACTACGAGCTATGGAAAAAGCTCGCCAAAGACGATATGGCCGACTGCGAAGCGTGTGAGGCCAGCGACGAGATTGCGTATCTGTGTTTTGCCGGCGAGCATGAGGCCGCGCTGGAGCTTGCCGCGCCGATACTATCAGGCGAACTAACCTGTGCCGAAGTGCCTCACACGACCTACGCGCCGATACTTTTTAGCATGATTAAAACAGGCAAGATAGAAGAGGCAAAAGCCCTTTTACCAAAGGCTGCGGCGACGATCGAGTCAAATCCTCGCGTCATAAACATGGTCGCGCCGCTAATCGAGATCGCCGTTAGGCTGGATGAGCGCGAGACGGCGCTAAATTTGGCGCGCAAGCACTCTGCGGCGATCCTTGATGGCAACGACGATCTAAACGACCTGCGATTTTTCATCGCAGTTAGCGCGTTTGGCGACGAGAACGACTACAAGATAGCCGTGGAGATAGCGGGCAAATTTGACGCTAGAAACGGCAACACATACTACTCGGACTACCTGAACGAATTTTACGCGGAGTTTGGTTTTTAGCTTTT
>CAUQOI010000047.1:0-14859 GCA_963519525.1 uncultured Campylobacter sp. | reverse complement strand
TCGGCACCGAATACGGCAACACTCCGACCAATAAAGTCGTCGAAGTAACGATAAACAACCAAGGTCAAATCAACGTAAAAGATCTAAGTAAAGGCAATCAGGTTATTGATTTTCATATGATAGCGGCGACAAAAAAGGTGGCAAACGCCGGTGCTCTAGCAGGCGGTATAGCAGGAGCTTCTAGCGCGTTTGATACGGTAGATAGCCTAACTAGCGGCGCAAACTCACTCGAAGCTATGGTACGAGCAAACCCAGACGACTATGAAATCACGGAATTTGTAAAAAGCAAATACGAAGACCTGGGCGGAGCCGTTACAAACGCCTACGACTACGACAAGATAAACTTTAAACAAGAGGGTAGAAATTTAATAGGCACCGTATCGCAAGTAGAACGGGGCAGCGGTAAATTTGCCGACGATAACACGACTCTAAGCCAAGTCGTGGCCTCAAAAGAGCTATATCCTGGCGAAAGAGACAAATACGATATAAACGACCAAGCCCTAAAAATGCAGATCAAATCTAAAAGCGGCGGAGATTATAAGGTCGACGTGCTTTTTGGTACCGCCGTACCTCCTGCGACCTCAGGCAATGCGCGGGTAAATATAACAAGGCCTGACGGCACCACATATACGACTGAGGTTTGGGATAGCTTTTATAACGACACTACAAACCCGCCGACTACCGAGGGTAGAACTACCCAGTCAAAAAATATGACCTTTAGGCAGCTAAATGATATCATCGGCATGGTCGCTAGCGATAGCGTCCCTACAGGCGCCGGCGGCAATACGCAAGCCGACTATGTCGCCTATAAGCAAGCCATCGCAAATTCTCAAGGTAGCGTCGAGGCAAATATGGATCATAGGGGCCGAATAAAAGTAACCGACAAGCAAAACGCCGTCACTCCGATAAAAGTCGGAATTTACGACGAGGCAAATTCCGATCAATTTTACGGAGATAGCACCGGCACGACTCCTGCGACCACGCAAGGAGACGGCTCGCTGTGGAGCTTTTCATCAAATAACGGCATCGAGATAGATAGCCCGAGCGTGGATATTTTTGATGACTTAGATAGGATGATAGAGGCCGTTAGGAGCGGTCAGTACCGTGCCGATAGCGAGGGCGAACATCCGCGAAACTCAGGCATCCAAGGCGCGATCGAGAGGATAGACCACATCGCCGATCACGTGAGCAAAATCCACACCAAGGTAGGCGCTCAAAGCGCGGCGCTAGCGGACACTAACACTCGCGCTAGCATCATGGAGGTAAACGTAAAAACCGTCAAAGCCGACATCACAAACGCCGACTACGGCGAGACCTATATGAACCTCATGCAAAAAATGATGTCGTATCAGGCGATGTTGCAGTCCGTGGCGAAGATAAATCAGCTCTCGTTATTAAACTATATGTAAAAACTCGCTATAATCTACCGTTTTATTAAAGTTTCGTTATCAAAGCGGGCGGAGCGAAAATGGAGTCAAATTTGATAAATTCGGCTCTAAAATTCGCTCCCCCGCAAATTTAAATTTACTTAATTTAAAAGGACGCGCCATTTTAAGAGAATCGGTTTTAGTCGTAGTCGTTTGTTTTTTGATATTTTTCGGGATCGCCACCATCGCGCCTGCGGCAAATTTCGTCGGTAGCTTCGGCAATGCGATCGGGCTTTGGAACTTCAAGCTTTTTGGCTTTATAGCTTACGTTTATCCTTTTGTTTTTATATTTTTTGCATACTATATTTACAAATATTTTAACGGCTTTAATGCCGAATTTGCCCAGACGACGCTTGGTACGGCGCTGCTGTTTTTGGCGTTTTTGATGTTTCAATCAGGCGCGGACGCTAACTACGGCGGACTGATTGCAAATAGCGCAAATGAGGCGCTCAAAGACGTCGCGGGCGTGATAGGCATGTGGGTCTTTATCGTGATGCTTTTTGTGCTGAGCTTTGGTCTAATCGCGCAGGATAACATACTAGCTATCCTAAAAAAGGCTTTTGTCGAGCCTAGCGCCAACGAAGATAAGTTTCAAAACGCGGGCGAGATTAAGCCAAAATCGCAAAAAAAGCCTAGGCAAATCAAAAAGCCTAAAGCTCAAAGCGAGTCAAATTTGAGCGAGGAAAACGGCGAAGAGCTAGAGGATGAAGATGGCCAAGACGACGAAGACGAAGCGCAGGATGAGGTCGGGTTAAATTTAGAAGAAAAAAGTACGGTCACGATAAACGGCGTCGAGATCCTAAACGAAGTCGCCGAAAACAAAAAACTACTCGAACAAATGGAAAAAGGCAAGGTCGAAAAGCCTAAGGATTTTGCGTTGCCGCCGCTTAAATTTTTAGCCGATCCGCCTAAAAGATCAAACAGCGTAAACGAAGCCGAGATAGATCAAAAGATCTCCGATCTGCTCGATAAACTGCGCAAATTTAAAATAGACGGCGACGTCGTGCGAACATATACGGGTCCGATCGTTACGACGTTTGAGTTTCGTCAGGCACCGCATATCAAGGTGAGTAAAATTTTAACCCTGCAAGACGATCTAGCTATGGCTCTGCGCGCTCAGACTATCCGCATCCAAGCGCCGATACCGGGCAAAGACGTCGTAGGTATCGAGGTTCCGAACAAAAACATCGAGACCGTATACCTAAAAGAAATTTTAGATAGCGAAGTTTTTAAAAACTCGAGCAGTCCGCTAACTATCGCGCTAGGCAAGGACATCGTCGGTGCGCCCTTTGTCACCGATCTAAAAAAGCTGCCTCACCTGCTAATCGCGGGCACGACGGGGTCCGGCAAGAGTGTGGGTATAAACGCGATGCTGCTAAGCCTGCTATATCGCAACAGCCCGCAGACGCTGCGCCTGATGATGATAGATCCAAAGATGCTTGAGTTTAGCATCTATAACGACATCCCGCATCTACTCACACCCGTTATCACGCAGGCTAAGCAGGCCATCACCGCGCTATCAAATATGGTCGCCGAAATGGAGCGCCGCTACAAAATCATGAGCCACACGCGCACCAAAAACATCGAAAGCTACAACGAAAAAATGAAAGAGGAAGGCGGAGAGCAGTTCCCGTATATCGTCGTGATCATCGACGAGCTAGCCGATCTCATGATGACTAGCGGTAAGGACGTGGAGCTATACATCGGGCGTCTAGCGCAGATGGCCAGGGCCAGCGGCATACATCTCATCGTCGCCACCCAGCGCCCGAGCGTGGACGTCGTGACGGGGCTCATAAAGGCAAATTTACCTAGCCGCATCAGCTACCGCGTCGGTCAGCGCATCGATAGCAAGGTAATCCTAGATCAAATGGGCGCGGAGAGTCTGCTGGGACGCGGCGATATGCTATTTACGCCTCCGGGAAGCCCCGGCGTCATCAGACTGCACGCGCCGTTTGCTAGCGAAAAAGAGATCGACACGATAGTAAATTTCCTAAAAGCGCAGCAAGAGGTGGTCTATGACGAGAGATTTCTAGCCGAGGATGGTGCTAGTGGAGGTGCTGGCACAGGCTCCGGCGCCGTAGCGGGCGAGCTAGACGAGCTCTATGAAGAGGCCAAAGAGATCGTATTAAGCGAGCAAAAAACCTCGATCAGCTATCTACAACGCCGCTTAAAAATCGGCTATAACCGTGCCGCTACGATCATAGAACAGATGGAGCAAATGGGCGTGCTAAGCCCAATGAACGCAAAAGGGCAGAGGGATATTTTGTAAATTTGGCTCAAATTTTTAGGCAAGCGTCGGCTGTATCTAACCGGGACGGCAGGTCGCATTTGAGCGCGGAGAGGTCGCGATTTTTACTCGTTAAATTTATGCGGGCAAAGGAACTAAATGCAAATAGACGCTTTTGTACGGCTAAAATTTGAACTCTGCGAGTACTTAAGGCTCTAAGATACAGGGCTAAAAAAGCGAGCAAACGCGCATCTAAAGGGTGTCGTGCGTAAATTTAAAAGCGAGTTTAGCGAGGCGGAGCGGAACTGCGCACTGGGTGAACTTTGCCGTGAAATTTTAGACGAAAGCGAAAGCGAGCTAAAAAATCTAAAAAACCGCGGCAACGGAGAGCTGCCGTTTGGGCTTGGCGATCTAGTCGGCGAGTATCTAAAAAATCGCTGCATCGCAGGCCAAATGCCGCATCTACGCCGGGCGTATCAGATCTGAGTGCACGGCTTGTGAGAGCTTGAAAAGGATGAGCTTTTACGCCGCGCATACCCTCATGAGCACTGCGACGCGCGAACCGTAGAGTTATACTTTTGCATGTTATTAGACGCGCTAGACTTGGGTGCGCACCACTTTTTAGAGGGCTGCCTGATAGAGAGCGCACGCTATGAGCGGCTAATCCGCGAAGCCTGCGACGTAAGAGAAAAACACGAGATAAGCGCGCGGTTAAATTTAGAATTTGAATACTTAGTAAAGCTTTACAAGTGCTATTTTGAGTTTAAATCTCGCGGCGGCGAGGTTGATTTTTATGCGCTGTGCGAAAAGGCGGGGCTAAATTTCGCCCGTAAAGTCTTTTTATTATGAGTAGCGAGGAGCTGCTGAATTTAACCATATGCAAATTTAAAACAAGCGGGCGGCAAAATATACAACTCAAATTCGGCGTTTAGTTAGTCGCAACGATACGCCAAATTTTAAAATTTAAGCAAAAACGATTCGCTTTAAATTTTAACTCAAATTTACCCCGCGCTCCACAAATTTTACAAAACGCTCAAATTTACCCCTACGCCGCGATATTTTGCAGATTTTCAAAGCTAAATACGTTTAGTCCGTTTTTGTATTCGTAGCTTAGCGTTAGCTTATGAGCTTTGATTATATTTTCTACGATATAGAGCCCTAGACCGAAGCTCTTTTTCGCGCTTTCGCCCTTGGTAAAGGGCTCGACGTAGTGGCGTAGCTCCTTTGACAGACGCTCGCCTTCGTTGATAAATTTGATTGACTCGCGCGTGATCGTTATATTTACGTGCTTGTTTGGAGAGTATTTTAGGGCGTTATCTATCATGTTTTTTGCGGCGATAGCTAGCAGCTTAAAGTCCGCATTTAGGTTCACGTCCTCTAGCTTGCTAATAGTAACCTGTCCGGGATCAACCATCGCGATATCCAGAGCCTCGTCGATGACGTCGTCAATGCGGCAAATTTTAGTATTATTTAGCGCGATGTTTGAGGTGACTTGCTCGACGGCGGCAAATTCGTTTATGAGATTTTCGAGCTTGATAAAAACCGACACGAGTCGTTCTTGATTTTTGCTTTTTTCGATCATTTCGGCGGCGAGGCGGCCTTTGGTGATCGGGGTTTTTAGCTCGTGCATTATATTTCTTAAAAACAGCTTGCGCGACGCGTTTAAGTTTTTGATCTGACAAACCGCGTCGTAAAATACCTCCGCAACCTCGGAAATTTCGTCGTTACCGCTGCTGACGTTTTGCACTTCGTCGATCTCGCCCGCGGCAAATTTAGCTATCTGGCGCTTTAGTTTTCTTAGCGGTTTTAGCTTCCTGATAACAAAAACGTAAGCGGCTAAAAGTATGATCGCTACTAACGAAAAGATGATCTTGATGATGTCGTAGCGGTATGGCTGGTAGTCGTTATCCTTTAAAAGCAGAACTTTATCCACGTGCTGGACTTTGAGGTAGTGGTGATTTTGATAGATCATGATAGCGCTGGAGCCGATATCTGCGGATATCTCCTCAAGCACGGTTGCGTTTGCCAGGATCTCCTCTTTTTGCTGCTCGTTCGTGATCTCAGGCATCTTAAAGTCGCCCGTTTGACGCTCGTACTCTTTTTCGTTTATGATACCGCTCATCAAAAAGAGCTGATTTCTAGCGATCGTGGAGTACTTGGCGTTTAGCTCGCGCGCGTAGTTTTGCTTGTCGTAGTCCATCAGCCACAAAAATGCCAAAAATATGCTCGTAAGCGCAAGCGCGAATATGAAAGTGATAGTGTAAAAAACCGATGAGCGTTTCATTTGCGGGCTTTATGTCAAATTTACTGCATTAGCTTGTAGCCGATGCCGCGGATAGCGTGGATGTATCTTGGCTCTTTTGGGTCGTCGCCTAGCTTGCCTCTGATGCGCCCGATGATGACGTCGATGCTCTTGTTCGTCGAGTCCTCGCTGATGCTCGCGCAGTTATAGATGAACTCCTCGCGAGTGATGGCGCCGCCTTCTTTTTGCAGCATGTATTTTAGGATGTCGTACTCCGCCGCGGTCAAATTTAACGGCTCGCCTTTTAGTGTGATGACGTGCTTAAAGTCGTCTATTGCGATATCTTTCTCGTGCGCAGGCTCTTTTACACCGCTTAAATTTGCGCCCGCTACCGCGCTTTGGCGACGCAGGTGGCTTTTGATACGAGCTAGCAGCTCCTGCGGGTCGTAGGGCTTTGGTAGGTAGTCGTCCGCGCCGTTATCTAGGGCATTTACCTTATCGGTGATATCGTGGCGCGCGCTTGAGATGATGATGGGCACGTCGTGGCGCTTGCGGATCTCTTTGCATACTTCTAGGCCGTCAAGTCCAGGCAGCGTGAGATCTAAGATCACGAGGTCGAATTTCTCTACGTTTAGCGTCGAAAGGCCGATATATGGCTCCTCCGCTGTCTTTACGTCCATATCGCTTTTTGCTAAAAACTCGGTCAAAATTTCAGCTAACTCTAAATCGTCTTCTATCATCAGAATTTTTATCATTTTATGTCCTTTAGGGGATTATAGCGAGTTTTGACTAAATTTTTAATGGCGGCCGCGGCTCGTCTTTTTGCTACGCTACGCTTACAGCTTGCAGACGGACGCTTTTTAAGCTTGGTTAAATTTGAAACTAGAAATTTTAATCAGTTCAAATTTAAAATAGCAAAGCGTCAAATTTGACGATTCAAATTTAAGATGAAATTTGGAAAATTTAATAAAGAAAAGGCGCAGTTTCCCGCGCCTTAAGGTAGAAATTATTTTATAACAAGACCTTGGAAAAGTCCGCCGCGATTGACCCAAACGAGCGTCTTTTTGCCTTTTGCGCTTGCTAGGGCTTTGTTAAAATCATCCATATTTTTGATATTTTCTTCGGCGATCTGGATGATGATGTCGCCTTTTTCAAAGCCGATTTTTTCGGCATTTGAGCCGGCCTTTACGTCGGTTACCAGGATGCCGGTTGCGTCCGCAGGCAAGCGGTATTTGTACCTTGCGTTGTCGTCGATCGCCGTGACGCTAAGACCCTCGATAGCCGTGCCGTTTTTGGCCGCAGGGGCGTTTGATTTTGCATTAGCGTTAGCTAGTTTTATCTTGGCGGTTTCGATTTTGCCCGAGCGTTCGTAGGTTAGCGTGATCTCTTTGTTTGGAGCTAGCGAGCCGATGAGATTTTTGAGGTCGTTTGCGTTTTTGATCTCTTTATCGTCGATTTTGATAACGAGGTCGCCTCGTTTTAGCCCGGCTACATCGGCAGGGAGGCCGCTTTCTACGCTGCTAATGAGCGCTCCTTCTTTGTTTTTATAGATCTCTTTTTGCTCTTCATTTAGATTTGCTATCATCACGCCGATATATCCGCGCTCGATCTTGCCGTCTTCGATGAGCTTTTTAGCGATATCTTTAGTCATGTTTGATGGGATGGCAAAGCCGATGCCGTTGTTTCCGCCGCTGCGGCTAAGTATGGCTGAGTTTATGCCGACTAGATAGCCGCGGCTATCGACTAGTGCGCCGCCTGAGTTGCCGGGATTTATCGAGGCGTCGGTTTGGATGAAATTTTCATATTGATTAAGGCCTATATTATCTTTATTTAGGCCTGAAACTATGCCTTGGGTGATGCTACCGCCAACGCCGAAAGGATTTCCGATGGCAAATACGATATCGCCTTCCATTAGTTTAGCCGAGTCGGCAAACGGTATGGCTTTTAGCTCTTTTGCGTCTATTTTTATGATGGCTAGGTCGGTTTTCGGGTCGGTGCCGATGATTTTGGCTTTGTATTCTTTGTCGCTATCTAGCAGCGTGACGACGATCTCGTCGCTATCTTCTACGACGTGGTTGTTCGTCACGATGTAGCCGTCGCTAGATATGACGACGCCGGAGCCTAGCGAGCTACTTTTTTGTTTTTCTTGAGGGATGTTAAACTGAAATCCGAAAAAGTCCTTGAAAAACGGATCGCTAAACATATCGTTCATATCTGCTACGTTGCTGCTAACGGTTTTTGTAGTGGAGATATTTACGACCGATTTCTTAGCGTCGGCGATAGAGCTGTTGTAGGACAGGACGACGTTTTTGTTAAATTCCGGATTTATTCTCGTAAAATCCTCTGCGGGTTCGTTAAAGTTTATGCTTGCGGCAAAGATCGCGCAAGAAGTAGCCAAAGATAATATCATTATCTTTTTCATTACTTTTCCTTTTGATAAAATTTTTTCAAAGCGCGATTATATGGCGTTAAGCTCAACGTAAAGTTAATTATTATTTAAGTCGTTTAAAATCGTTTTTATTTACTATACTTGATTGACATAGGCTAAAGCTTTATGCTATAATCGCTATAAAATTAATTGACTATAAGGACATAACATGAGCAATAGTCTTTACGAAACATTAGGGGTGTCGGAAAAAGCCACCGGCGACGAGATCAAAAAAGCCTATCGCAGGCTGGCTCGCAAGTATCACCCCGATATCAACAAAGACCCGGGCGCGGAGGATAAATTTAAAGAGATAAACGCCGCGTATGAAATTTTAAGCGACGAGAAGAAGCGCGCGCAGTACGACAGGCACGGCGACGCGATGTTCGGCGGGCAAAATTTCCATGACTTTGCGAGCAGCTCTGGTATGGGAAATTTGGACGAAATTTTAAAAAATATCTTCGGCGGAGGCGGCTTTAGCGGATTTTCTAGCAGGAGCGGCTTTAGCGGTTTTAGACAGACTGGCGGTTTTAGCGGCTTTGAGGACGATGAGGATCTTGACTCGCGAGCGAAAGTAACTATACCGTTTGACGTAGCGGTAAAAGGCGGCGAGCACTCGATAAATTTTAACGGCGAAAATATCAAAATAAAAATCCCAAACGGCATAAATGACGGCGAAAAACTACGCATAAAAGGCAAGGGTAGCGGCGGCCGCGGAGATCTGATACTGACCGTAAATATCGCGCCTAGCGACGAGTACGAAAGAGACGGAGACGATCTATATAAAGACGTGCTAATCCCGCTAAAAACGATGATGTTTGGCGGCAAGATAGATGTAAAAACGCCTAAAAAAGACGTCACGATAAAAATCGCCGAAAACTCAAAATCGGGGCAAAAAATCAGGCTCAAAGGATACGGCGTGCAAAATAGAAAAAGCGGGATATTCGGCGATCTGTACCTGCGAGCACGCGTGTCTTTGCCGGACGTAAATGCCCTAGACGGCGAGCTAGCCGAGCTCATGAAGCAAAAACTCCCGGAGGCATAAGATGAAACAATACGAAGAACCGGTATATCTAATAAGCGTCGTAGCAAAGGTGCTCTCCATACATCCGCAGACGCTGCGCCAATACGAGCGCGAGGGGCTACTAGAGCCGTCAAGAACCGAGGGTAAGATGCGCCTTTACTCTGAAAAAGACATGGACCGTATCAAGATGATACTGCGTTTAACGCGCGATCTGGGCGTAAATTTAGCAGGCGTGGATATCATCTTGCAGCTAAAAGAGCAGATCGAGCAGTCTGAGGTCATGATAAGGCAGATGAAAGATGAGCTAGCTAAAATGGAGCAGGGCGGCGTGCCGTCTAAAAAAGCTCTGGTAAAGCGCAAAAATAGCTTTGATCTCATCTTTTATGATGATAAAAATTAATCCTTTTTATCCGTTAAAAAGGTAAAATCGGGTAAAATTTACCTATAAAACGCGCCAAATTTGAGGCTTTAAGGGTGCTAAATTTAGCCTTAAATTTGCCCCGCTTTGAACTCAAATGAGGGACAATGTTAGAAACTTTTTTATTATTTTTCTCTATCCTACTTATCGCTTGTATCGTCTCTAGCAAGGTTTCAGATAGATTCGGTATCCCGTCGTTAGTCGTATTTTTGGCCGTGGGCATGCTCGCGGGCTCGGACGGACTGCTGGGGCTTGATTTTAACACTCGCCAGATCGCCCAAGACGTGGGCACTATCGCGCTTATTTTTATACTTTACGCGGGCGGACTTGATACGAATCTAAAATCTATCCGCCCCGTCATGGTAAACGGTATCATCCTAGCGACTCTTGGCGTCGTGCTGACTGCCGGCATGATAGCCGTGCTCGTAAAATACCTATTAGATTTTAACTGGCTTGAAGCCTTGCTCTTTGGCTCTATCATCTCCTCAACCGACGCTGCGGCAGTGTTTGCGATACTGGGAGCAAAGGAAATTTCGCTGCGAAACAACATCCGCCCGCTTTTGGAGCTGGAGTCAGGATCAAACGACCCGATGGCGATCTTTTTAACCGTCACGATGCTACAAATCATCTCCATAGCCACGATCCCTAGCGTTCCGGATGTTGCGCTAACGCTGGTGAAGCAGTTTTTGCTAGGCGGGCTGATGGGCTACGTGTTCGGCGTCGCGCTGCCCGGGCTTTTTAACCGCCTCAGGCTTGAGTACTGGGGACTATACCCCGTGTTTTCGATGGCTTGGGTGATGCTTTTATACGTGCTAGCGGGCAAGGTCGGCGGCAACGGCTTTTTGGCCGTTTATATCGCTGGCATGTTTATAAATAAAAAAGAGTTCGCGCATAAGAAAAATTTGATCGGTTTTCACGACGGTATCGCTTGGACGATGCAGATCGTCGTCTTTTTGACGCTGGGGCTTTTGGTAAATCCATCTCAGCTACCAGCCGTCGCACTTGCGGGCATGGCGATTGCGTTTTGGATCATGTTCGTCGCGCGTCCTATGGGCGTTTTTCTCTCGCTTTTACTCTCTAGATACAATATCAAAGAAAAGATGTTTATCTCATGGGTCGGGCTTCGAGGCGTCGTTCCTATCGTACTTGCGACCTATCCGTTCGGCGCAAATTTACCAAATTCGGAGCTGATTTTTAACACGATATTTTTCGTCGTGTTCGTCTCGATCATCATCCAGGGTATGACGCTGGAAAAGGCCGCGCAAAAATGCGGCGTCAAAGAAGAGGTCGTCACCGAAGAGGTCGAGATGTCGAACTTGCCGATCTTTTACCACACTTTACGCCAGCACACCATACGCTTTGACTCCGAAGTCGTCGGCAAAAACCTAGCCGAGCTTGAGCTTCCTAGCGACTTTTTGGTACTACTTATCAAGCGCAAGGGCGAGTACGTCAAACCTACCGGCTCATCGGTGTTTGAAGAGGGCGACTTGCTGCTCATTCAGTGCGAGGATGAAAACAAATACAACGAAACCTTAAAAACGTTTACGGCGTAAATTTAACCGAAATTTAACCTTCGGTTTCGGTCAAATTTGACGCTAAAAGGCGCGCCTTGGTAAAGGAGTAAATTTGGACTTATCCGCCGTTTCAAAGACGCTGTTTATCCCGCTTAGCGCGCGAATTTTCGCTTCTAAAAATTTCCCCGAGTATTTTTACGACGAAAAGGCTCTGTCTCTTGAAAATATCGTGCAAACAAACTGCGAGTCCGTGCGAGAAAAATCGTCCGAATACGCGCTCATGGCATCTGCGGCTAGATATTACAACTTAGACGAGATCGTGCGTAAATTTTGCGCAAAATATCCAAAAATCAACGTCGTTTATCTGGGCGCAGGGCTCGAGACGGCCTGCTTTCGTTTAAAAACCCTAAACGCTGCCTTTTACGAGATAGATTTGCCTGAGGTTGTAGAGCTTAGAGGGCTTTTGCTTGGCGAGCGTCCAAACGAAACGCTCATAGGCTGCGATATGTTTGACACGGCTTGGGCGCGGAGCATTGATAAAGGCTTGCCGACGCTGCTTGTAGCGTGCGGAGTGTTTCAGTATTTTACGCGGGAGCAGGTTTTAAATTTGATCCGCGAGCTTAAAAGCGCCTTTAAAAATGCCGAGCTCGTATTTGACGCCACTAACGAAGCGGGCCTAAAGTACGCTAACAAATACGTAAAAAGCGTCGGAAACAACGAAGCGATTATGCGTTTTTGCGTCGAGGACAGCAGTAAATTCGCGCTGGAAGCCGGCGTAAATTTGATAGAGGAGAGGGGATTTTTTATGGACGCTCGCAAGATGCTTTCTAGGCGGCTTAAATTTACCACTCGCCTCATAATGAAATTCGTAGATTTTACGAAGCGAGCTAAAATTTTGCATTTTGATTTAAAATGTTAGCCGTCTAACCAAAAACATTTTACGCCCGCGCCTAAAGTTTTTAAATTTTGCAGTTTAGTAAAGCTTGGATTGTTTTATGTAGATATATTTTCTTAAATTTACTAGCCGCCAACACTGTTAAATTTGCGTTCCGATCGCAGCGCAAGTTCGCAGCGTCAAAGTATCGCGAGTAAAATTTAGAGCAGATTTCCATCTGCTCCGTTTAAATTTATTCTAGGGCCTGCGCCAGATCGGCGATGAGGTCGTCTGCGTTTTCCAGGCCGACGCTGATTCTGATTAGCTCCTTTGTTATGCCCGCTTTCTTTAGCTCCTCGGCAGAGAGCTGTTGGTGCGTAGTGGAGGCCGGGTGCGTGATGAGCGACTTTGAGTCGCCGATATTTACGACGATTTTAAAGAGCTTTACCTTGCCGAGCATCTTTACGGCGCGCTCATAGCTATCGGTTTCAAAGCACATTAGCCCGCTAGCCATACCGTCCTTGAAGTATTTTTGCGCCTTTTCATGCTCCGAGTCGCTTTTTAGCGTCGGATAAGTTACGCGTTTTACGTATTTGTGCGAGTTTAAAAACTCTGCTATTTTGCGCGTATTTTGCGAGTGTCTCTCGATACGAACGCTTAACGTCTCAAGCCCCTGGATGAGCTGCCATGAGTTAAAAGGTGAGATCGTAGCGCCTATATCGCGCACCAAAGCCACCCTCATGCGTAGCGTGTAGATGTCGAATTTATCTGCCATCTGAGCGTAAACTAGCCCGTGATAGCTCTCATCAGGCTCGTTAAAGTGCGCGTATCTGGCGTTGCCGACTAGCTTGGCGTTTAAATTTTTGCTAGCTACGACTGCGCCCGCTAGGCTTAGGCCCTGGCCGCAGATGTATTTGCTAGCGCTATGCACGACGACGTCTACGCCGTGATTTAGCGGCTGGAAAATGATCGGCGTAGGCACGGTGTTATCTGCGATCGTTACGACGCCGTGCTTGTCCGCGATCTCGACGATTTTTTTAAAATTCGGGATTGCGATTTGCGGATTTGATAGCGTCTCGAAAAATATCGCGCGCGTTTTGTCGTCTATCAAATTTTCAAGATCGTCCGCGCTGTCGCTGTCAAACACCCGCGCCTCGATACCGAAACGCTTAAGCGTGTGCATGAAAAGAACCATCGTCCCGCCGTAAATTTTCTTTGCCACGACGATGTTGTCGCCGACCGCGGCTAAATTTGCGATCGAGTAAAAAATCGCCGCCTGACCGCTGGCCGTCACGATAGAGGCCGAGCCCTCCTCGAGCGCGGCTATACGGCTCTCTAGTACGTCCGTCGTCGGGTTGCCCAGCCTCGTATAGATGTGGCCCGGAGCTTCTAGCTGAAATCTCGCCGCGGCCATCTCGGCGCTGCCGAAATCATAAGCCGTAGTCTGGTAAATCGGTACCGCCATGGCGCCCGGACCAGCCTTGGTGTCGTAGCCGTAGTGCGTGGCGATCGTCTCTTTTTGCATTTTTTCTCCTTGTAAAATTTGCGCGCATTATAACCGCTAAAAGTTTAAATTGGTATAATTGGGCTTTTGAAAGGGAAAAATGGCTGAACAAAACGACAAATTTAAGCGCGTAAAATACCTGCGCGGCCTGGAAAAATTCGCAAAAGCGGTGATTAGCGCGCTAAAAAGAGAGGATTTTAACGAGGACGAATTTCGCGCTAGGGTGGGCAAAAGCGCCGAAATTTTACGCAAGATCGAGCCGGTTTTTTTAGATAACGCCTACTCGAAATCTCTTGAAAATTTCGTAAATTTAGTCGTAAAAGGCGGCGAGAGAGCCGAGCTAATAGCCTGCGCTAACGCGTTAGAAAAACTAAAAAATCAAAAAATGTATAAAAAAGAAAAACATAGAAAAAAATATAAGGACGAAGAGTGAAATGCGTGATATTTGACATGGACGGCACGCTTATAGATAGCGCAAAAGCTATCTATGAGACGGTAAACGAGGTGCGGCGCGAGCTGGGGCTTGAGGGCGATCTCGCGGCGGAGTTTATCGTAAAGGCCATAAACGAGCCTGGGCGAAATTTGGGGCTTGACTTCTACGGTATCGATAAGCCCGATATGAAGCTGCGGGATAACTTTGAAGCTAAATTTAAGAAAAACTACCGCGAATACGCCGCGGCATACGAGGGCGTCGAAGGACTGCTAGCCGGACTAAAAGAGGCGGGGCATTTCGTTGCTCTAGCTAGCAATGCGCCGCGATATACTTTGGATGAAATTTTACAAAGAAGCGGGATATTTAAATTTTTTGATCTCATCGTCGGAGCGGATGAAAACGTACCTCAAAAACCCGATCCCGCGATGTTAAATTTGATATTAAAATCAGGTGAATTTGATAAAGCGATATTTGTCGGAGATAGTAAAAAAGACGAGCTTGCCGCGCGCAATGCGGATATGAGATATCTAAACGTTTGTTGGGGTTTTGGTAGCAAAAGCCCAAGCTGCGATAATGTCTTTACGGTGGCTGAAGCAGCCCTATATATCGAGAAGTTATAAAAATTTAGCGTATTATAGTGCGTATGATTTTAGGTAAGATTTTACAAGAAATAGTATGTATTTTAAGATTTGCGAAAGGTTTTAAAATTTATGGAATATGATATATTTTCTCAAAGTCCGAGAGAAAAATTCTTTGAAATTTTATTTAACG
>CAUQOI010000046.1:0-14950 GCA_963519525.1 uncultured Campylobacter sp. | reverse complement strand
ATAAAAAATCAGCTCAAAATTTACTAAAAATTTTTGGCGATAAAGAGAATAAATTTGGCATTACTAGAATAAGCGTGGGTGATTGCGTGTTATCTAAAGAGAGCGAAGGCTTAAAACTAAGCGAAGCAAAATATGAAAACGTGATCAACAGAGAAAGCGGAACTGCCGAACATCCTCGCCAGATCGAGCGTGTGCCGGCTGGAGTGAAATTTGATCTTGTTATCAGACTAAAAGTTTTTGAGGAAAAAGAGCCTTATAACGACAACGAAAACGAACTAAAAGAGATGGTTGAGAGTGGACTTAAGCTAATACAAAATGACTATCTAGGCGGTAGCGGCTCAAGAGGTTACGGAAGGGTTGAATTTAAAAATTTAAGGTGGGAATAATGACACTTTATAAAACTACCATAACGCCTAAGTCAAATTTTACAACGCCGTTAAAGGGCGATACCTTGTTTGGGCAAATTTGCTGGGCGATAAGATATGCACTCGGAGAAGATAGACTAAATGAGCTACTAAGCGACTATGACAAAGGGCCGTTTTTGATAGTCTCCGATGGTTTTGCTAGTGGATATTTACCAAAGCCTAGTATGCCAAGTCATCTTTTGGGCGAAAATTTGGAGCTAAAAAAAGAAAATAGGAAGAAAATTTGGCTTAGCATAGAGGATCTGCAAGGCGGAAATTTCAAAAACGCTAAGACAGGCGGTGAGATCGGCTATGAGCTAACAAAGAATGCTACGATCAAAAACTCCATAAACTATCTCATGTTTACAACCGACGATAGTGGCAAATTTGCGCCATATGCTTTGGTGGAGATGAAATTTAGCAAGCAAGATATCTACTTTTTGCTAGATGATAGATTTAAGCTTGATGAGCTAGAAAAAGCACTCGAAGTTGTGGCTAAAAGCGGCTACGGCAAGAGAGCCAGCGCAGGAAAAGGAGCGTTTGAGTATAGCGCGTTTGAAAAAGTGGCTATCAAAAAGAGATCAAATGCTTTTATGACGCTTAGTCCAGTCGTGCTTGGAAGTGACGGCTTAAAAGAGTTTTACTATGAGCCATTTACGAGATTTGGAAAACATGGCGGAGGGCTTGCAAATACAAATCCTTTTAAAAGTCCTATTCTAATGGCTGATAGCAGTAGTGTGGTGGTATATGATGAAATTTGCGAAAAAGAGTATATAGGAAAGGCTATAAGCGGACACTCCGCAAATGCAAACACGGTGCATCAAGGATATAGCATATTAATAGCTACGGAGATAAAAAATGCGCAATGAAACTAAAGCTTACAAAGTAAAACTAACACCCATAAGCCCGATACATATAGGCACCGGCGAGGCCTACGAGCCAATGAACTACGTTATAGACAAAGGCGCGGACGATAAATATTATATGTATGTTTTTGATGAATTTGAGTTTTTTAAAAAACTTGATGATAAGTCTAAAGATGAATTTAAAAAAATAGCCTCTGATGCTACGGATGTGGGTATACTTAAGTTGCAAAAATTTATAAAAGAGAAGGGTTCTCTAGCAAAAAAAGTATCTTACTACAAAATACAGGCGCTAAAAAATATTGCCGAAGACTATAATGAAAAAATAGGAAAAGTCGTTCAAAGAGAGGGTGGTGGCAAAAAAGTTATAAACCAACTGGTTGTAGAAAAGACTCTTATATCTCCAAATTTAAAAAAAGCTATTATCCCTGGAAGCTCTTTAAAGGGTGCAATAGCGACAGCCTTTGGCGAAATGCTTTATAAAAAAGCAAGAAATTATGACACAAAAGAATATTTTAGTGATTTTTTAGTATCTGATAGCGAAGTGGTAGAGTCACACACTTTTGCTTCAGTTGCTACAAATATAAAAAGAAACAGAGAGCCAAGAGGACAAAATGGTAGTCAAGGCATACCAGTAAGATACGAGGTGATAAACTCAAAAAGCGAATTTAAAACAACGTTTATGATAAAAAACAATAAATTTGGCATAGATGAGCTAATAAAAGCCTGCAACTCTCACTATATGCCGATATTTACTTCGCAATTTGACTACGAGACAGATGAATTTACACGCGAGGCACTATCTGATAAATTTATTGAAAAATATGAACATTTAAAACTTACGGATAATCAATTTTTATTACGAGTGGGCAAGCATAGCAGTGCAAGGGCTGTTACGGTCGATGGCGTGAGAAAGATAAAAATAATGCAAGGCAGAGGACAAAAGCCAAAAATATCAGATGAAGAAACAACGGCTTGGCTTATAAATAAACAGCCATTTGGATGGCTACTTTGCGAAATTTTAGAAGATAATTAAAAAAATGATGCCCCAACTCTGAAAAATCCATAGCAGTAGATAAAAGTGCTTTTTGCTAAGTTAATAACTAGTGTAGAGAGGGGCGTGTATTTAGCAGATGCTAATTCTATTTAAAAATACATAAATCCGGCAAGCTATATCGACAAAACCGAATCAACAGGGCTGTCAGTACAAGTAACTCGTACCTGCCTGAAGTAACATTTACCATGCACCTTGTCGTCAACTAATAGATCTGACACCCAAATACCACCAAATAGATTATGTTATATTTTCTACTAAAAGGGCTTTTGGACTATTTTTCCAAGGTAGAGCATTAAAAAAGGGTTGCTTGCCACGATTGCATTTGGTATTAAAACAGGCCAGTGGTTGATTTTCTATAGGTAATCAAAGGTTGCCTATATTTTAATGCTTAGTGCAATTTGGTGCTACATCGGTGGAGATATAAGCCGTCAAACTGCCTATTAGTACGCGTGAGATCAGAAAAATAAGTGCTGATGGTTACCGAATTTGGCTATAAGATTGAGATTGCTGATGTTATTTTTAAAAGGCATAGGAGAATAGTTATGCAGCAATTGGTTCTTCCGAAAGACTCCATAATAAAACACAAATACTTTTAACAAAATGGTTTGCAAGATTGTAAACTTACCTAAGAATTATGGTTGTGTTTGTGAATATATACCAATGAAGTTATACCTAAGCTTGTTCAAGAAATGGATGGTGATCTATGGCAACATACATCGCACAAACTATTTATGCTACATATAGTGCTGATGCAAGAACATACAAATTTGATAGCCGCTACTCGGTTGCCAAATTTTACCAAGCTGGGGTTTTAGGTGTACCCCCTAACGAGTATGATTTGTATTGCGGGTGAAATCCGTAATGCAAATAGTATGCTCGCCCAGTAAAAATGTAAAAATTATTTTCGAGAATGGTTGCTGTGTATATCCGTATGATTTGTAATGCGTAAAAACAAAAATGCCTATAGCATTTTTTATATTTGTCAAACCTGTAAGATGCGTAGGGCGAGAATATTTATATTATACGCACTACGCATAATCTATTTTATGCCCCTTCACTTATGCTGTAATCAGTCTAATCCGTGAAACTTGTAATACATAAATGCTTGTACGATTTGTGGTTTATATAAGACTTGATTAATTGTGTACAATGTTTGGTTTATGTGGATGCAAGTTTTTTTACAAATCTTCATTTGTAATATCTGTAATATTTGCGAGATGACAATATTTGTATTGTGGGCAAATTAATCCAATTAATTTTGGTAAAAATTAATAATCACTTGGTTGTTTGCTTTTATCTTATAAAAATCAATGTGCTTGGGTGTTTATTGATTTGTCTAAAATATGATTTGTAGTTAATGATTGCATAATAATAGACGAGAGAAATTAGATCTAGTCACCTATTATAAAACTTAATTCATTTTAAGGTCTAATAATTATAATCCCAAAGTTGTTCTTGTATTGGTTGATGAGTGGCGAAAATAAAATTTAAAAATAATGGTATACATGGTACCCAAGATGGTACCTAGCCAAACCTTAAAGCTTCAAAATATCAATAAAATCGGGATTTATAAAGAAATGGTGGTTAGAGGCAGAATCGAACTGCCGACACGCAGATTTTCAGTCTGCTGCTCTACCGACTGAGCTATCCAACCACTCTGTTAAAAAGAAATGTGATTTTAGCCACTTGATACTTAAATTTTGGTTAAATACGTAAAATTCGGCTTATTTTTAAAATACGAGATTTATTTTAAAGGTAGTCACTCAAATTTAGCGGCTTTACGGCGCATATGTCGCGTCAAATTTTTAAATTTAAGATCGCTTTTTTAAATTTATCCCCGCGCTCTACGTAGCTACTAAACTGATCTAGACTTGCCGCAGCAGGGCTTAAAAGCGCTATCTCGTCCAAATTTTCGTTGTTTGCGCTAGTCTTAGCGGCTCCGTCAAATTTGAAGTTTTTATCTATCTCGCCGACTGCGACGTTTAAAAATTCGCATTTTACGGCAGGGATTTTAAACTCGCCGGCAAGCTTCATCAGCTTATCCGTATTTGAGCCGATAGCGTAAATTTGCGCTTTAGCGCCGCTCAAGGCTTCAAAAAGCGGCCGCATATCTACGCCTTTATCGTCGCCGCCTAAAATCAAATGCAAAAATTTATCCTCATATCGCTTTACGGCTTGTATACTCGCGTCGATGTTGGTCGCCTTCGTGTCGTTGACCCACGTCCTGCCGCGCGCATCGCGAAACTCCTCTAGCTTGTTGCCCTCGATGACAAAGCCGTTTAACAGCTCTACGTCACACCTATCGAGCAAAATTTTCTGGATAGCAAGCGCCAAAAGAGCGTCCGTTAAAAACGGCGTTTTAAAGGCGATATCGCTTAAATTTACCCCGCAAAACTCGGCCAAATCCGCCTCGTTTTTGTAGCTTATCACCTTTGCTTTAGTCGGCGCCCCGGCGTAAATTTTGGGTAGGATCGCGACCGTGTTTTCGCCCATCGTAGCTAGCGGTTTTAGCTTGGCGCGCTCATACTCGGCAAAGTTGCCGTGCCAGCTGAGATGATCGGGCGTGATAGGCAAAAGCGCGTATATGCCGGGCGTCGCGGCATTTGTGTAGTGCATCGTAAAGGAGCTGGTCTCTAGCACCCAAATTTTGGCGTTTGGGTCAAGGTCTGCGAGCGGAACCCCGACGTTGCCGCCCATTACCGAGCCGTAGCGCGCCAGCAGGTGCTGCGTCATCTTCGTCGTCGTGGTTTTGCCGTTCGTGCCGCTGATCCAGACGGTAAAGGGCATTTTGGTGCCGTAAATTTTGTAAAAATAGTCGTACTCGCTGATGAGATTTTGCGCTTTTTTAACCAGCTCGTGGCTCGGCGGAAAGCCGGGGCTAGGGATCTCTAGGCTGCTTTTTTCGGGTATGAAAAGATTTGGCGGTAGCAGGGTGTTGCCCCATTCGTCGCTCGAGATCTCGCTAAATTTATCGTCGTAGATGTCCCAGCTGCCCTCCTTGCCGAAGTTTTTCGCGATCGCGCGCGTCGTGCCGCCGTAGCCAAATAGCGATTTTCTCATTTTCTCCCCTTTGCCCCTAAAATTTGCGTTTCTCGTCTGTGCCCGGATCAGCTTTTCGCCGTTTTGCTTGCGCTAAATTTATCTGATTTTTAGCGCGGTCATGGCGATCAAATTTGCCAAAACGGCGATGAGCCAAAATCTCACGATGATCTTATTTTCCACCCAGCCTTTTATCTCAAAATGATGGTGTATCGGCGCCATGAGAAAAATTCTCTTTTTAAAAATTTTAAAGCTTCCGACCTGCAAAATCACGCTCAAGGTCTCCATAACAAAGACGAAACCGATGATGATGAGCAGGATCTCGTTTTTAGTCATCACGCCCATAAGCCCGATATATCCGCCTACGCTGAGGCTCCCGCTATCGCCCATGAAAACCTCGGCCGGATGGCAGTTAAACCACAAAAATCCCATCAGAGAGCCGATCAGAGCGGCGGCCACTACGACCGTCTCGCCCACGCCCGCGATCTTGGGTAAAAGTAAATACGAACTAAAGACCGCGTGTCCGCAGATGTAGGCAAATACGCCCAAAGTCAGCAGCGAAAACACCGCAGGCACCGTAGCTAGACCGTCTAGGCCGTCGGTTAAATTTACCGCATTTGAGGCTGCGACGATGACTAGCGTCCAAAAGGCCACCGCAAAAACACCAAGATCAAGCACGGGAAATTTGTAAAACGGTAGATAAAATTTGCTGCCCAGTTCGCCCTGTAAATACAGCATCGAAGAAACTGCAAAGGCGATCAAAATTTGCGCCGCAAGCTTGGCTCTAGGGCTTAGTCCATCGTGGTTTTTGCCGCCTGAAATTTTGCGATAGTCGTCTTTAAATCCAAGCGCCGTAAAACCCGCAAGACAGATAAGCGAGGCAAAAACGAAAACATTATCAAGACGCGCGCAGATCACGCTCGCGACAAGCGCCGCTCCGATAAAAACCAGCCCGCCCATCGTCGGAGTTTTGGCCTTTTTTTGGTGCGTTTGCGGAGCTAGCTCGTAGATGGGCTGGGCGGCGTTTTTGGCCTTTGCCCACGCGATAAATTTAGGTAGCGCCCAAACGGTCAAGCAAAATGCGATGAAAAACGAAAAACCCGCGCGAACGGTGATGTATTGAAAGATATTAAAATTTAAGAATTCATAAATATAGTAAAACATAAAGACCTTTATTTTAAAAAAAACTAATTTTAGTATAATGCCGTTAAAAAATATCTAAATTTAAGGCAAAAATTTAAAAATGGCTCAAAAAACTATTTTGGTGATAACTGACGGCATCGGATACAATGAAAGTAGCGAATTTAACGCATTTGCGGCGGCAAAAAAGCCCACATACGACTGGCTGTTTAAAAACGTCCCAAACGCGCTCATAAAAACCTCGGGCCTAGCAGTCGGCTTGCCCGACGGACAGATGGGAAATAGCGAGGTCGGCCACATGTGCATCGGCAGCGGGCGGGTTTTGTATCAAAATTTGGTCAAAATTTCGCTCGGTTTTGAAAACGGCTCGCTAGCCAAAAGCGAAAAGCTTTTAAATTTGTTTAAAACCTGCAAGCGCGTCCACGTCGTCGGGCTTTATAGCGACGGCGGCGTGCACTCGCACATGAGCCACTTTGACGCGATGTGCTCTCTCGCGGTCGCAAACGGCTGCGAGGTATGCGCTCACGCGATAACCGACGGTCGCGACGTAGGTCCAAAAAGCGGGCTGGCGTTTATAAAATCGCTACAAGAAAAGGCGCAAAGCGGGGGCTTTAGGCTAGCTAGCGTTAGCGGTAGATTTTACGCGATGGACCGCGACAAGCGCTGGGAGCGGGTAAAAACGGCCTACGACGCGATGACCCGCGGAGAAAACGGGCAAATCGTATCGCCGCTAGAATACGTCATGCAAAGCTACGAGGCGGGCGTGACGGACGAGTTTATCGTGCCGGCTAGTTTTGGGGATTTTGGCGGCATCGGCGAGGATGACGGCGTGATATTTATAAACTTTAGAAACGACCGCGTGCGCGAGATCGCGGCGGCTTTGGGCGATGAAAATTTTAGTGAATTCGCGCGTCCGTTCGTCGTCAAAAATCTACTCACGATGACCGAATACGACGCAAATTTCGCCTTTCCCGTATTATTTGAAAACGAAAAGCTAAAAAATACCCTTGCCGAGGTCGTCGCAAACGCGGGCCTAACGCAGCTTCATACTGCCGAGACCGAGAAATACGCGCACGTGACGTTTTTCTTTAACGGCGGCGTCGAGGAGCTCGCTCAAAACGAAACTAGGGTGCTGGTGCCAAGCCCTAAAGTCAAAACCTACGACGAAAAGCCCGAAATGAGCGCGCAGGCCGTGTGCGAGGCGGTGCTAAAAGGCATGGAGGACGGACAAGACTTTATCGTAGTAAATTTCGCAAACGGCGATATGGTTGGGCATACGGGCGAATTTGACGCAGCGGTAAAGGCGGTCGAGGCCGTTGATGCGGCGCTAGGGCGCATAGTGGCAAAGGCTAAAGAGAAAAACTACGCGCTAATCATAACGAGCGACCACGGCAACTGCGAGCAGATGAAGGACGCGCAGGGTAATTTGCTAACCAATCACACGACTTTTGACGTATTTTGCTTCGTGATGGGCGAGGGCGTAAAGGCTGTAAAAGCGGGCGGCCTAAACAATATCGCCGCGAGCGTTTTGGCGCTGATGGGCATCGAAAAGCCCGCGGAAATGGACGAGGCGCTGTTTTAAATTTAACTCACTTTTGAGGCTTCTTTTATATCAACGACCCGCCGAGGCTTAAATTTAAAGCGAACTTGCGCTTTATATGGCGGGTCAAATTTGAATCTAAATTTGAACTCCGCCGCGTCCTAAGCGCCTCCGTAAAACCGCTAAAATCTGCACAAATTTCATCTTTTCAGCATCCCAAAATTTCATTTTCGCTAAAATCGCCCTAATAAATTCAAGGGAAAACAATGGAAAATTCAAGTCAAAAAAATTTCAAAATCGAGCGTAAAAAGGTCCATTTTATCGGTATCGGCGGCATCGGCATCTCGGCGATAGCGCGGTTTTTGCACGAAAAAGGCTTCATCATTAGCGGTAGCGACATCAAAGAAAGCCCGACCACGCGCGAGCTAGCCGCGCAGGGTATCGACGTCATCACTCCGCATAGCAAAGCCGCGATCAAGGATCAGGACTTCGTCATTTACTCGGCCGCGATAAAACCCGACAACATCGAACTCGTCGAAGCGCGGAGCAAAGGCTTGCAGTGCCTATCGCGCAAAGAGGCTTTGCCGATGGTGCTTGAGGGCAAGCGCGTATTTTCGGTAGCGGGCGCGCACGGCAAAAGCACGACCTCGGCGATGCTCTCTAGCCTCGTGGAGGGCTCGGTCATCATCGGTGCGATCGCCAAGCAGTTTGGTTCAAATATGAAATACGAGCCCTGCGACAACGTCATTTTCGAAGCCGACGAGAGCGATAGCAGCTTTCTTAACTCAAACCCGTATCTAGCCGTCGTGACCAACGCCGAGCCAGAGCATATGGAGCATTACGGCTATGATTTGGAGAAATTTCACGCGGCGTATCGAGGCTTTTTGGAGCGAGCCAAGGTGCGCGTGATAAACGCCGAGGACGAGTTTTTGGGCACGCTAAAGCTAGATGCCGTGCGCCTTTATCCAAGCGTTGATATCACCGAGCTTAGTATGATCGTGCGCGATTTCGTGCCTTATACCGCGTTTAATCTAAAAAATTTAGGCAAATTTGAAGTGCTTGGCATGGGTGAGCACATCGCCGTGGATGCGTCGCTAGCCATACTTGCGGCGCTAAATGAAACCTCTCTAGCGCAAATCAGGCAAAATTTGCTAAATTTTAAAGGTATCAAAAAGCGCTTCGATATCCTAACTGCTAGCAGGAAATTCGTACTCATCGACGACTACGCGCACCATCCGACCGAGATCAAGGCTACGCTACAATCGGTCTTTGAGTATGCCAAACTACTAGGTATCACCAAGATCACGGCGATATTTCAGCCGCACAGATTTACGCGTCTGAGCGCAAATTTGCAGGGCTTTAAGGAGTGCTTTGAGGGCATAGACGAGCTAGTTATCCTGCCTGTTTACGCCGCTGGCGAGACGCCGATAGATATAAATTTAAAAGAGGAGTTTAAACGCTACAACCCCGTGATGACGCAAAAAGTCGCGCGCGAGGGCGAGGGGATCGTCTTTACGGACGAATTCGGCGTGAAAAATTTGCTTGATGACGGGCTAGTTATAGGATTTGGCGCGGGCGACATCACCTATCAGCTAAGAGGCGACGCATGAGGGTCATAATCGTACTTTTAGGCGTGCTTGCCGCGATCGCGATATTTAGCGTGAGCGACGAGAAGCTAAGCAAAAAGGCGAAATTTATCATCACTTTTTCGGCGATTTTTATCGCGGCGGCGCTATATTTTTACGAGAGCGCCCTGCAAAGCGAGCAGGGCAAAAGACTGGAGCTAGTCGCGCTTTTTAACCAAGGCAAAACCCTAAAATGCGGAAATTTCGACGTAAATAACACTAAATTTAACTACGAGTTCGGCACGTCATCCTTTGTCGCAAAACGCTCGGCAAAGGAACTAAACAGCGTCAAGATCGCGCTTGATGGCTGCGAATTTAAAGGCGAATAATTGCGTAATTTTAAAGATAATCAAAATTTGACTCAAGGCAGCGTTTGGGGGGCTGGCGGGCTGGAAAATAACGTCTCGCTCGAGCAAAGAAACGGCGATGTTTCGGACGCTGCGGCGCACCGCGAGCAAAAAGAATTTACAAATGCGGAAGGCTTTGAGCGGCTTATAAAAATTTTAGACCTGCAAGGCTATATGGAGCGGTTTAACTCCTTTTTAGCGCGCCCTAAGCCGCTTTTTATGGCGGGCGATAGTAGGCTGCATTATGAGAAAATTTTAGAACTCTCGCAAAAGCAGTTTGACTCGCCCGCACCGGCTCAAAACCTAGACGACGCGCTTATGCGCCTTAGCAAACAAGCCACGCTGCACGTGAGCGAGATTTTCGAGTTTGCTAAGATAATTGGCTATTTTACCTACCTAAAAACGCTCAAATTTGAAGGCAAACTAGGCGAATGGCTCGCTAAAATCGAGATTCCGCAGCCGATGTTAAAGCTCGCAAACTCGTTTGACAAAAACGGCGAGCTAAAAGACGAAGTGGACGAGCGTTTGAGCGGTATCAGAGACGCGTTTAGCGCCAAAAGAGAGCAAATAGATGCCGATCTACGCCGCCTCATCTACTCAAAATCCATCACGCCATACCTCGTCGATACGCAGGTGCACTACATCAGCTCCGTCGAGGCGCTGCTAGTGCGAGGCGGGTTTAACCACGTGCTAAAGGGCACGGTCGTAGCTAGAAGCTCTGGCGGATACTTCTACGTCGCGCCCGAAAACATCCAAAAACTCAAAAAAGAGCAAAGCGAGCTGCTGGATAAAAAAGAGCAGATCGTCTACGAGCACTGTAAAATTTTTAGCTCCGCGATGCACAAGGGCTTGCCGTTTCTGAAATTTATAAACGGCGCGTTTGACGTATTTGACGCCTACTGCGCGCGAGTTTTTACGGCTAAAAGCGCGGATTTTGAGTTCGTGCTGCCAAGCGGCGGGTCAAATTTAAAGCTGGCAAATTTCGCCCACCCCGCGCTAAAAAATCCAAAAAGCATCAGCATCGACTTTAGCAAAAAGGTGCTGTTAATCACAGGCGTAAACGCGGGCGGTAAATCAATGCTGCTAAAATCGCTGATAGCTGCGGCGTTTCTAGCCAAATACCTGCTGCCGATGCGCATAAACGCGCAAAATTCGCAGATCGGAAATTTTAAAGAATTTGACGCCATCATCGAGGATCCGCAAAACGTGAAAAACGACATATCGACCTTTGCCGGGCGTATGGTGCATTTTTCCAAGCTTTTTACGAAGAAAAATCTGCTCATCGGAGTCGATGAGATTGAGCTCGGAACGGACTTTGAGGAGGCGGCTAGCCTATACGGCGTGATGATCGAGCGGCTGATGGGCCAGGATATCAAGATGATCATCACCACCCACCACAAGCGCCTTGCTATGTTGTTAGCCAAAAATCCCGAAGTCGAGCTCGTGGCGGCGCTTTACGACGAGGAAAACTCTCGGCCTAAATTTGAGTTTTTAAAGGGTACGATCGGCAAATCATACGCCTTTGAAACCGCGGCTAGATACGGCATCGCGGCAAATTTGGTCGCACAGGCGAAAAAGATCTACGGCGAAGACAAAGAAAATCTAAACGAAATCATCACAAAGACGTTAAATTTAGAGGTGCAGCTCAAAGAAAAACTCGAAAGCGCCGAGAAAAAAGAGCAAAAGCTAGACTCGCTAATCGAAAATTTAAAAGAGCAAAAAGAGCGAGCCGAAGCCGAGCAGTACGAGGTTATAACGCGGCTGGAGCGGGAGTACTTTAAGGCGATAAACGAGGCTAGGCGAGCGATAAATCTAGACGACACCAAAGAAAAACAGCGCGCCCTAAACCGCGCAAACGAGGCCAAACGCGCCGTGCAAAAGCCCGAAATCTCCGCCGCACCCGAGCTAAAAGTCGGCGACCGCGTGAAATATGGCAAGATAAAAGGCGTCGTAGCAAGCCTTAGCAAAAACGATGCCGTGATACAAACCGACAACGTTAGTATGCGCGTACCGATAAATCAGCTAAAAATCAGCGGCGAAACGCCAGCACCCGCGAAAAAATCCGGCATAAATCTAAGCGTGCAAAAGCCGCAAAACGCTAGCGTCACGCTCGATCTACACGGCCTGCGCGCCGACGAAGCGGTGCAAAAGCTGGATAAATTTATCTCAGATAGCCTAGTGATGGGCTTTGACGAGGTGCAGGTGTATCACGGCATCGGCACGGGCAAGCTCGCCTACGCGGTCAAAAACTTCTTGCGCGAACATCCGAGCGTGAAAGAGTTTTTTGACGCGCCGGCGGGGCAGGGGGGATTTGGAGCGCAGATAGTAAGGCTTTAATTTGCCTTGCGGCGGCTTGTCTCGCGAGCGCTTTTTACGGAGTTTGATAAAATTTAGCTCGGCAGACTACGTGTCTAGCCTACGCTAAATTTTATCTGCACAACCCCAAAAATCATCTCACGATACTTCGCCTTAACTTTTTACGTTCAAATTTTGTAAATTTTACCCGCCGAGACCCGCACCTTGAAAACTTCAAATTTAGAGTTAAAACCTGCGACGCTTTGCGCAAGCAAAGCAGCGTCGCCACCTTAAAAGCGTCGTAGGGGGAGGGGGATTAAAGGGGGTGGGGAGCGACTTCGCAATTTAAGCCCCCACCCCCTTTACAACAAAGTAAAAAACAACCTTAAATGGTTGTTTTTTACGCTAGGAAGCCAAATTTGCAACACTAAATTTAACCAAACCAAATTTAGCATCTTAAAGGTGCAGGTCTCGGCGGGTAAATTTCCAAATTGTAAATTTAAATTTGCGTGTTCCGTTCAAATTTAACGACCTAAAAATCTCTCAAATTTAGATAAAATCCAAAATACAAAAATCAAAAGGGACGAAGATGAACGCGTTTTTGCAGGGGTTACTACTGGGTTTTAGCGCGGCGGTACCGCTGGGACCCGTAAACGTGATGATAATGAGCGCTGCGGTAAGGTCGTTTTGGTCGGCGTTTGCTATCGGGCTCGGCGCTATGAGCGCGGACGCGGCGTATCTGCTGCTTTTGGCGTTTGGCTTGCTTGAGTATTTGCAGGGCGAAACGGTAGAAAAATTCATCGGGATTTTTGGATTTTGCTACCTAGCCTACATCTCCTATGCCATCTTTAAAAATGCCAATAGGCCGGTAACGGCGGATGTGAAGGGCGGTGAAGTAAAATTTAGCAAAAACTACGCAAAAGGCCTTTTCGTCACGCTTGCAAATCCGTACACTGTCGGATTTTGGCTAAGCGTGGCCGGCTTTGCCAAAAGCTTTGAAAACGCGGGCGCGGTTGTGGCGGGGCTAGTCGCGGCGATATTTATCTGGATCGTTTCTATGCCGTTTGCCGTGCATAAAAGCGCCAAATTTATCTCGCAAAACGTCGCAAAATGGCTAAACTATGTGTGCGCGGCCATTTTGCTGGGGTTTGCTTTCTTTTTACTTTATAAATTATTTTTATAAATTAGAGTTTTTATAATTAACTTAAGTAAATAATGATAAAATGGCAACAAATTTTTAGAGAAGTTTAATGCAAAATTTTGATATTAAAAAATCGATGACTCAGTTCATCGTCCTGCCGATCACCGTGCTCGTGATCTGCTCGTTTCTGGTAATATCTTTTATATTTTATAATAAATTTCAGGACTCGACTAACTACCCGTCAAACGTAACCGTTAACGAGAAGGCCGAGGCCTTTATGAACATAGTTCAAATCATATATAAAAATATAGCAAAAGGCGACATAAAGGAGTTTCAGCGCTACTCTGAGGCTACTAAGGCCGTGCCGTCTTGGATATTTAAGCAAACGGGCGAAACTGGCGAACTCCTAGTCCTAGCTAGCTCGCAGCATCCAAATTTGATAGGCGAGGTTTTGCCGTATAAATTTTGCGAGATGGATGGTAAAGCTCACGTAAATTTGAAACAAAATGGCGTATATAAGCGCATAAATCTCATACAATACAACAAGGCCGAGGTTTGCTATTTTAAGAAAATAGGCGACGTTATTCTTGGCTACAATATGATTCACAACGTCAAAATTTCAGGCTTTGACGATCCGCTTTTTGGGCAGTGGTTTTTCGTAAATATGAAAAATACGTTCATAGTGACTGGCATTATGGCGTTTATTTGTATTTTTCAGTATTTTCTATTTTATAGAGGCATCCGAGATAATCAAATTTCACTAGTAAAAAGCAACGAAAAGCTCCTGGAAAAAAATGCCGAAATGCAAAAGCGCCTTTATATCGACGATCTTACGGGCTTGCCAAATAAAGTAGCCCTAGAACGCGACACGGCGGATATGAAAAATCCTAAAGTCATCGTCATGGATATCGATGAGTTTAGGAAGATGAATAACTATTTCGGCGCTTCAGTTTGTGATCAAATTTTGATAAAAATGACGGAAGTCTCGAAAAAATTCGCCGAGGATAACGGCATGGCCGTTTACCGCGTCGGACCAGATCAGTTCGCGCTGGTTGAGGATGCAGAGCTCTTTATCGATAGATACGAGGATCTGGCAAACGAACTTTTAGATAACATCAAAGGCCTAGTCATCGACGTCATCGCCGAGGACGGCGAACAAAGCGAGATCGAGATCCACTGTACGGTGGGCTTTGCACTAGATGAATCAGACACGCTTAAAAAGGCGATGACGGCGCTTGAGTTTGCTAAACAAAGCGGCAAAGATTATTTCTGCTACTTTAAAAACATCGACGATACGCCGCAATACGCCGAGCAGATCACTCGCTCAAATATGATACGAAACGCCATCATAAACGATAAGATCGTGCCGTTTTATCAGCCGATATTTAATAAAGAAAAGCAAATCGTAAAATATGAAACCCTGATCCGCATCCAAAACAGTAACGAAATCATCTCGCCGAGCGTCTTTTTGGAGGTTTCAAAACGCATCAAACGCTACA
>CAUQOI010000045.1:0-15105 GCA_963519525.1 uncultured Campylobacter sp. | reverse complement strand
CGTCCGCAAAGCGCGACGATGAAAGGCGCGATGGCTCTAGCCCTAAAAGACGCAAATTTAACGCCGGGAAAGATCGGCTACGTAAACGCTCACGCCACGGCTACTAAGCAAGGTGACATAGCCGAAAGTATCGCTACAAACGAGCTTTTCGGCGACAAGCTCGCTATCAGCTCGCTAAAAAGCTACCTCGGCCATACGCTAGGAGCTTGCGGCGGTTTGGAGGCGATATTTAGCGTGATGATGATGCGGGAGAAAAGATTTTTCCCGACGATAAATTTAACCAGCGTCGATCCGGAGTGCGCGCGGCTTTTTTACCTGACCGAGCAAACGGCGATAGATACGGACTTTGTTATGAGCAACAACTTTGCTTTCGGCGGAGTAAATACCTCGCTGATATTTAAAAGAATTTAAAATTTGAAGGTAAAATATGAAGCAAATTTTGGCCTTTTTGCTTTTGATTTGCTCTTTTGCGGCGGCGAAGGACGAGTTTTACGAGCACGATATCGCAAGCGCGCTGGAGTCTAAATTTGCAAAGAAATATCTGCTAAAAGATATAAGCTTGCAGTTTTCTAAACAGACGGACGAGGAGTTAGAGCCCGTAAAATCGCAAAGGCGTAGCAACAAATACCGTGCGGTAGAGGAAAATAGCTTCGGCGACGTAGTAAAAGACCCGCGCGAGGACAACTATAAGGAGTCTTGCGAATACGTATTCGTTAAGGTCTTGGTCGATCTGCAAACGGCGGCTAAAAACGCGGGCAAAAGCAGCGTCGTAAATATACAAGGAAACTATAAGGATAAGTTGCTAGATAGCAAGGATAAATTTCAATGCGCGGTCGGAAATATGGCGACTGCGGTGGCGTTGAAAGCAAATTTGAAATAAGGAGAAAAAATGAAAAAATTATTAGTTTTAGCAGGCGTTTGCGCCTTGACTTTAAATTTGAGCGCGCGCGACGACGTGCATCACTTTTCGATCGAGGAGGCGCTAAGCTCGCCGAAAGCAAAAGAGGTGCTAAATCCAAACATCAAGCTAAGCTTTGGCTCGGGCACGAAAGGCGGCATCATCAAAAGCGGCCTAATGGCGAACAAAAAAACCAACGCCTTTAACAAAAGTGACAAAGAGGCATGCCAGTGGGCGTTTTTGTCGGCCGTAAAGACCTTCCAGGAGCGCGCGGTGCAAGAGGGCGGCTCGAAAGTGGTAAATTTGACCGGATACTACAAAAAACAACCTTTTGACTCTAAAACGCAGTTTCAGTGCGGCGCGGGCGCTTTGATGGCGGGCGTAACGCTAAAAGGTGATATAGCAAAATAAACGGCGAGAGGGGCGAATGAGGCTAAAATTTAAACTCGATTTTTTTGACGCGGTAGTTTTTAACGGCGCGCAGGATGCGAAGCTGGCGGCATACGAGAGGGAGCTTGACGTCTCGCACGTACCTCCGCTTGAGCGTCGCAGGCTTAGCCGCGCGGCAAAATGCGCCTTTGACCTAACCAAAAACATCGCGCCGCTTGATATGCCTATCGTTTTTAGCTCGTACGAAGGCGAGATAAATCGCTGTTTTGAGCTGCAAAATACGCTAGCTCACGGCGAGCTCATATCGCCGACCTCGTTTTCGCTCTCGGTACACAACGCCCTTTCCTCGCTTTTAGCGATAAATTTTAAAAATACTAGCGAAATCTCGGCCGTTTCTGCATACGCGCCGCTAGAATACGCTTTGGCGCAGGTGCATCTGATGCTAAAAAGCGGAGCCAAAAACGTCCTTGTTTTAGCCTATCACGAGAGCATTTCGCAGGAGTATTTTGACGAGTATGCGCCCTCTTGTATGGTTTGTTTGCTAGTTAGCGAGGGCGAAAATTTGAGTTTGTCGCAAGGCGAACCGGACGGCAAGACGGATGAAAATTTGCTCATTAGATTCTTGCAAAATTTCGATCCGAAGCAAAAATGCTCTTGGCAAAGCGTGGATAAAAACTCCGCTTGGCGGTGGGATTATGAGCCCTCGTCACGGGTTTAAAATTTTTATCGTCGGGGCGAATTTTGCGCTATTTGGACTCATCTGCGCGTTTGGGAATTTGATCTTTGTTCCGGTTGCGCTTCTTGGACTTTATAAATTTAAATTTATCTGTTATTTTTGCCGCGATCTGGTGCGTCTGGCTTGGAGATTTTTTATATTTTCTACGCAAATTTGCGGCTATCAGCGCACCAAATTTGACCTTCCTTTGGGGCTTGGCTCCGCTTCGCAGATAATCATCGCAAACCACCCGTCGCTTTTGGACGTCGTATTTTTGATAGCGCTCATCCGCCGCGCAAACTGCGTGGTAAAAGGGGGCCTTGGTAAAAATATTTTCTTAGCTCCAGCGATAAAATCCTGCGGCTACATCCTAAACACGGCAAATGAAGAGCTGTTGCAAAAAAGCGCGGATGCCCTAAAAAGCGGCGAGAGCTTGATAATATTTCCCGAAGGTACGCGCACGGCAGGTGAGATCGTCTTCCACAAAGCAGCCGCCTATATCGCGGTAAATGCGGCAAAACAGCTAGTCGCCATCGCCATTAAAATGGATCCGCCCAGTCTCAAAAAACACGAGCCTTGGTACAAAACCCCGAGCGTTATGATAAAATACGAGTTTAAAGAGCTTTTTAGGCTAAATTTGGACGGATTTTGCGCGGATAGGCCAAACCCGATCAGGGCTAGAGAGCTGCACGCTTTTATCAGCGAAAATTATACGAAGGAGTTTAAACGATGAACGAACTAATAGATGAGATAAAAGAGCTCATCATAAAGAGCTTAAATTTAGAGGATATGAAGCCGAGCGATATCGACGAAAACGCGCCGCTTTTTAACGAAGGGCTAGGGCTTGATAGCGTCGATGCACTTGAGCTTGGCCTTGCGGTGCAAAAAAGCTACGGCCTGGTTTTGGACTCTAAAACCGCAAATTTAAAAGAGATTTTTTACAGCGTAAAAAGCCTCGCGCAATACATCTTTGAAAATAGGAAATAATGATGAAACAGGAAGAAATTTTTGAGATTTTAAAGTCCGCGCTCATGCAGCTTTTTGAAATCGACGAGGCTAAAATCACGCCGCAAACGCGCATTTACGAGGATTTGCAGATAGATAGCATCGACGCGATCGATCTTATAGATCACATCAAGCGCAAAACGGGACATCGATTGATGCCTGAAGATTTTAAAAACGTAAAAACGCTCGAAGACATCGTAAACGCGGTGGCTAAAAAATTTGACGAGCAAGCTTAAAATCGCCCTAAGCGTAGTTAGCGTCTTTTATCCGTTCGCGCTATTTTTCGCGGGCGATTTTGCCTTTTGGGTCGTTTGGGCGCTTGCTGTGCTGTGGATAGCTCGCGGGGCGTATTCAAGCGGTTTTGAGAGGAGGCTTAGCATCGCGGCGGCCGTTTTTTTCATAGTTTGTATGATTTTTAGAGGCGGATTTTTAGCGTATCTTTATCCTGTTTTGGTGAGTTTGGCGTTTTTGGCGTTTTTTGCTTTTAGTCTAAAAAACGAAGCCGTCATCACCAAAATCGCAAGGCTAAAAGAGCCTGATTTGGACGAAAAAGGCGTGGCTTATACGCGAAATTTGACCAAAATTTGGTGTGCGTTTTTTGTTTTTAACGCCGCCATATCGCTTGCGCTAGCCTTGATGGAAGATAAATTTTACTGGAGCGTTTATAGCGGCGCGGTATCTTACGCGCTGATGGGGGCGCTGTTTTTCGGGGAAATTTTATTTAGAAAGAGATTTGTAAAAAATAATGATTTTTGAAGAAAATTTAAAAAATTTTAGATTTACGGACGACTCGCGCGACGTCTTTGACGCGTGCCTCGGTTTTGCCGCGTTTTTAGAAAAAAACGGCATAAAAGAGCTGCAAATTTATATTGACGACGCGTTTAAATTTTACGCCGCGTTTTTCGGCTCTCTTTTGGCAGGCACTGCGCCTTACGTGCTGGCAAAGCCGGTTTATGAGCCAAATTTGACGGCCGTAAACGACGAAAATTTTTTAAATTTCCTTGCAAATGAGCCCTCAAAGAGGCTTAAATTTGATCCGCAGGCTAAATTTTATCTGCAAACTTCAGGCTCAAGCGGCAAAAGCAAGATGATAGAAAAAACGCTCGCGCAGATGATAAAAGAGGGCGAGTATCTAGCGGGCGAGCTAAATTTTAGTAGCCAAAA
The DNA here is from genome assembly GCA_963519525.1 of uncultured Campylobacter sp. GTDB lineage: Bacteria > Campylobacterota > Campylobacteria > Campylobacterales > Campylobacteraceae > Campylobacter_A. Next base: position 10,933 of record CAUQOI010000045.1, on the reverse strand, counting down.
TACCTTTTTTTCGAGCGTTTCGCACAGGCATATGTTCGGACTTACGTTTAAGGTCTTTTTACCGCTAGTGCTGGGCGTTCGCGTCATAGCGGACGAGCTAAACTACCCCGAGGCGATTTTGGGCTTAGGCCTTGCAAATCACGTATTTATCGCTAGTCCGGTGCTGCTTAGAACTCTAACCCAAAGTCCCGCCGCAAGCGCGCTAAAAGGCCTAAGCGGGATCATAAGCGCGGGTTCGCCGCTAAAAAAAGAGCTAAGAGACGAGCTAGGCCGAATCTGCGACGCGCGGATCATCGAAATCTACGGCAGCACGGAAACTGGCATAGTGGCTAGGGACGAGGGGTGCGGACTTAGGCTATTTGGCGCGGTGAATGCCGGGCTAGACGGTAGAGGCGCGCTAAACGTGAGTTCGCCTTGGTGCGACTTTTTTCAGACTAACGACGCGGCTAGCATCGATGAGGGCCGCCTCGCGCTACAAGGCAGGATAGACCGCATCGTCAAGTTAAACGACAAGCGCGTGAGCCTGGAGAGTATCGAAGCGAAGCTGTTAGAAAGCGGCCTGCTCGCGGACTGCTACTGCGCGCCGCATCCGAAATTTAAACGCATCGCCGCGCTTTTGCAGCTTAACGACGAGGGGCTAAAAAAATTTAGAAAAATCGGCAAAAAAGGCGTTGCAGACGAGCTAAAAGAGCTTTTAAAGCTTGAGTTCAAAAACAGCGTCCGCTACTTTAAAATCGTGGAAAAAATGCCGCGAAACCAGCAGGGTAAATTTGAAAAAAGCGAATTTGACAACGCGCTGTTTGCTAGTCCTAAGCCCGTCTGGAGCGGCGGGCGCGTAAATGAGGCGGGCGAAATTTGCGGCGGTCAAATTTATAAAAGCGGCGAAAATTTAGCGAGCGGCTTAAACTGCGGCGCGGTTAATACAAACGATATCTGCGCTAAATTTGAGGGGGGCGGCGAGCGGCTAGAAAACTCGGCGCAAAAATACGAATTTAGCGCCGTCATGCACGCCGGGCTTGAGATTTTCGAGAGTCATTTTCCAAATTTACCGCTGCTGCCTGGATTTATGCAGCTTGACTACGTCTTTGAGCTAGCTAGCAGGGTGGGTATCGACGTTAGCTGCGCCAGCACGGTGGAAAATCTAAAATTTATGAAGTTTGTAAGACCGGGCGATATGCTCCGCGTTTGTTTTGAAAAACGCGGCGGCAAGCTTTACTTTGAGCTATTTTGTAACGGCGAAAAGTGCTCGACGGGAAGGGCGACGCTTTGAATAAATTTGTGTTTTTAGTGCCCTTTTATAATCACCCGCAAAATATCAAAGCCCTGATTGCCGCGCTAAAAACATACGAGCTGCCAATTATCGTCGTGGATGACGGCTCGGACGAGGCGAGCAAGCTAATTTTAGCGGAGCTTGAGCGCACGGAGGGCATCTTGCTGCTCACGCGCGCGCAAAACGGCGGAAAGGGCATCGCGATGAAGGACGGGTTTAAATTTGCGCTGGAGCGCGGCTTTAGCCATGTTTTGCAAATCGACGCCGATTTTCAGCACGACGCGGCGCTCATCGGCGAGTTTTTGAGGCAGAGCCGGGCGCACCCGCAAAGTATCGTCTGCGCAAATCCCATCTACGGCGAGGATGCGCCGAGATCCCGCGTTTACGGCAGAAAAATCACGAATTTTTGGGTCGCGATAAATACGCTAAGTCTTGGCGTCAAAGACGCTATGTGCGGCTTTCGCGTTTATCCTTTAGAGCAGCTTAAAAAAGCGGCGGCAAAAAGCAAAACAAATAGGATGGAATTTGACATCGAAATCCTTGTAAATGCCGTTAGACAAGGCATTAGCGTGCGCTGGATCGATACGAACGTGCGCTACGAAAATGGCGGCGTTTCACACTTTAAGATGCTACGCGATAACGCGCTAATCAGCCTCATGCACGCAAAATGCTTCTTTTCTCTGCCTAAATTTGCGCTGGGTAAAATTTGGCGAGCGTGCGGGTTAAATTTGAGCGAAAAAAATGGGATACGCACTCAAATTTCCGTAGAACCTCAAGAAAACGCCGAGCAAAATCTCTGGTGGAAAAGGCAGGAAAGAGGAGGAGTATTTTTTCTAAGGCTTAGCCTGTTTTTGGCGCAAATTTTGCCTGAGTTCGCGCTAAAGCTTATCGTTAAAATCGTGGTTTGGTTTTATTATATTTTTTCAAAAAACGAGCGCGAAAACATCGCCGAGTTTAGGCGAAATTTAAGCGAATTTGCAGGCGGGCAGACGATAAAAAAAACGAGCGTTTTTAGCCATTTTGAAGCGTTTGGCGGCGCTATTTGCGATAAATTTAGAGTCTGGAAAGGCAAGATCAAGGATGACGAGCTAGAGATCATAGACCTAGAGCGCATAAAAAGCGAACTAATCGGCGCGCAAAAGGGGCAAATTTTGCTCACGGCGCACCTTGGAAACGTCGAAATTTGTAAGGCTTTGGGCGCGCGGGTCGATGGCTTTAGGATGGTGATTTTGACATATGACGAGAACTCGCGTAAATTTAACGAAGTGCTGCGAGAAATCAGTAAAAACGGCGGCAGCGTGCGCATGATGGCGGTAAATAAGCTAGACGTAGCCGCGATGCTGGAGCTAAAAAATATCGTCGAAAGCGGCGAGCACATCGGCATAATGGGCGATAGAACGCCTCTTAGCGGCGATAAGGCTGCGCGCGTTAAATTTCTAGGCAAGGAGGCGAGCTTTAACTACGGTCCGTACTTGATCGCCGGGATTTTGGGCGTAAAGATAAGCTCGCTGTGGTGCCAAAAGATCGGCGGTAAATTTAGGATCGAGCTGGTACCGCTAGCAAGCGCCGTAAAGCTGGGGCGAGATAAAGCCGCCGCAGCTCGCGAATATCTGCAAATTTACGTCCGCGAGCTGGAAAATCGCTGCAAACAAACGCCTACGCAGTGGTTTAATTTTTTTGATTTTTGGAGATGAGATGATATCAAAATCAGTCGCGCTAAAGGCGCAGTTTTACGACGTGGACAGCATGAACGTCGTGTGGCACGGCAACTACGTGAAGTATTTCGAGACGGCCAGGTGCGCGCTGCTGGAGGAGATAGGCTACGACTACGAGGCGATGAGGGCGGACGGCTACGCCTATCCGATCGTAAAAATCGAGGCCAAATACGTAAAGCCTGTTTTTTTTGGCGACGAGATCGAAGTGGAGGCGACGCTAAAGGAGTGCGAATGTTTTCTAAAGATCAGCTACGTCGTCAGAAATGCAAAAACAGGCGAGACGCTGTGTACGGGCATGAGCTCGCAGGCGGCTATTGATATGCGCGCGATGCAGACGTGTTTTGAGATCCCGCAAGAGTTAGAAAATGCAATAAAAAGGTATATAAATGAAAAAAATAGCGATAATTTTTAGTTTGGCTGCGAGCCTGATGGGGCTTGATTTTAACGAGATAAAATCTCAAATCAAAACGCAAAATATCAGCGGCGATTTTGCGCAGACGAAGTTTTTGAGCGGCTTTAACGTGGAGTTTAAAAGCTACGGCAAATTTGAACTCAGTCAAAGCGAACTACTCTACGACACGCTAAGCCCGATCGCTGTGAGCATCGTCATAAACGAGCGGGGCATCTTTCAAAAAAGCGGCAACCAGCTCATAAAAATCGATCAAAATTTTGATAAAAAGCTCTTTTTATCTATCATAAAGCTCGATAAAGCCGAGCTTGAGAAGGAATTTATCTTTAAAATCTCAGGCGACAAAAACAACTGGAAAATAGAGCTAACGCCCAAAAATGTGCTGCTAAAACAAATCTTTACGCGTATCTTAGTAGGAGGCGATAAATTCGTCAAAAAGATCGTACTAAACGAGGTTAGCGGCGATAAAACGGTAAATGATTTTTACAACGTAAAATGAAAAAATCCGCGCGTTTTTTTATCTTTTTAGCGGCGTTTTTAGCCGCACTCGCCGTTTGTTTTACAAACTCGAAAAAGATAAACGCGGATATTTTTTCTCTCGTAAATTTTGAAAACTCTACCGAGCAAACCGCGCTAAAATCGATGCTTGATAGCGCTTCTAGCGAGTTTTTGCTAGCTTCAAATTCGCCTGAGTTTTTAGAAAAAAGCGAAAATTTAGCCGCACAAAGCGGAGTTTTTGAAGAGTATCGCGCAAAGCAGGACGTAAATTTAACTTCCTATCTAACTCAGCTAAATGCCCTAAAGATCGCGCTTTTAAACGAGCAAACCTATGAGCTTTTAGTAAAAGACAAAAACGAGTTTTTCAAACAAAGCGCGCAAAATTTATTTAATCAATTCGCTTTTAAGCCGCTTAACGCGAAAGATGATTTTTTCGCCTTAAGCTCGCACATGAGCCTAGACGGTTCCAAAATCAGCCTAAATTTGTCAAATTTAATGTTAGAAGCCGCACACGCGGGCGGTAAATTTTACCTCGTAAAAGCGCGCCTTAAACCCGGCTACGATCCGCGAAATTTGATCAAATTTTATGAAAACGTACGCGAGATGGCGGCTGGGGACGGAGTGCAGGCTTACGCTAGCTGCGGCGCGCTATACGGAGCCTACGGCAAAGCGGGCGGCGACAAAGAAAGTGCCGTTATGAGCGCGGTTTCACTTAGTTTTTGCGCGATTTTTTTGCTACTCGCGTTTAAAAATTTGCGCATTTTTTGCGTCGTTTTCGTCGCGATTTTCGGCTTTGCGTGCGGGCTTGCGGCTTCGCTTTTGATCTACGAGAGCCTTAGCGTCATGGTCGTGGTTATCGGCACGAGCCTGGTCGGGCTGATGTTTGACTTTGCGCTACACTGGCTGGGTAAAAATCAAAATGCGCCCGTGGCGGCTGCGAGCGTGCGTCCGATGCTTAAAATTTTCTTGCTCGGGCTTTGCATCACGATGAGCGGATACGGCGTTTTTGTCTTTTCGTCGCTTGAGCTGCTGCGCCAAACCGCGATATTTTCGTTATTTACGCTGCTTGGGGCGTTTTTATTTACCTATTTTTGCTTGCCTTTTATATTTGAGAGCGCGACGTTTTCGCAAAGTGCCGTGTTTTCGCGTTTTTTTGATAAATTTGCGGAACTTTGCGAGCATGCGGCGGGAGCGATAAATTTAAAAATTTTACTCGCCGCATTTGCGCTTTGCGCGGGAATTTTGGCGCTAAATTTTAAAAGCTTAAGCGCGCCAGAGCAGATCAAAGACTACGCAAGCTCGCCCGCGCAGCTGCTGGAGCAGTCTAAAAAGATCAGCGAGATAACGGGCGCCGCGCCGCAAAACTCCGTCATTGTGCTAAAGAGCGGCAGTGACCTAGTCGGCAATGAAAAGCGGCTAATGCGCGAGCTAAAGCAGGCAAATCTCGTCAAAGACTACGCCTCTGTTTCTAAATTTATCCTAAGTCTGGCCGAGCAAGAAACCGTAAAAAATATCTTTAGGCAAGCCGCACGGGACGAGGAAATCTTTAAAATTTACGCTCAGTTTGGCTTGCCTAGCGAGCTAGTAAAATCCGAGCTAGAAAAGATCGCAAACGCGCAAACTATCGGCGTTAGCGAGATTTTAGAATTTGACGCGGCGAAAAATTTGACGCGATTTTTACCGAGCAAAAACAGCAGTGCGGTATATACCGAGGGGCTAGTGGGCGGCGTAAAAACGGATGAAATTTTAAAAGCAAACGGCGCATTTAGCGTCGATTTCGTCGGTGCGCTAAATCAAAATTTGACCGAGGCTAAGGCCTGGGCCGCGGTGCTAAAGGGCGGCGCGTTTTTGGTTGCGTTTGCGCTTTTGTGGGCGTTTTTCGGGGCGGCGCGCTCGCTTTTGGTTATGAGCGTCATCGCGCTTGGCGTGCTAGCCGTGCTTTGCGGTTTTACGGCGCTCGGCGTCCACGTAAATATTTTTGCGATTTTCGGGCTTATCTTGGCAAGCGCGGTCGGAATTGATTATCTCATCTTTGCGCTAAACGAGGACTTGTCGCGGCGGGAGCGCGTATTTGGGATATTTGCCGCGTTTATCACGAGCTTTATCTCGTTTTTTGCGCTTAGTTTTAGCCAGACGCCAGCAGTTAGCGTTTTTGGGCTAGCCGTTAGCCTTTGCGTCGCGTTTTACGGGCTTGCCGCCTGCATACTCGCGATGAAAAATTTGGCTTAAATTTAGCAAAAAGAGGTATAATCGCGAGCTTACGCAGCGCGAAATTTGACCCGAACGGGCGCGCTAAATTTAATAAAACGGAAAGAAAATGCTAAAAATAAACGGCAAAGATGGGGGCGAATTTATCGGCAAAACCGTAGCGCAACTGCTCGCCGCAAAGGGGCTAAAGCCTGAGCGCATAGCAGTCGAGCTAAACGGCGAAATCTTGCCCAAGGATAAATTTGACGCGGTGCTAAGAGACGGCGACTCGGCCGAGATAGTGCATTTTGTAGGCGGAGGCTGAGATGAAATTTGATGAAAAAGACGATATTTTAGAGCTTGGCGGGCATAAATTTAGCTCGCGCTTTATCCTGGGATCGGGTAAATTTTCGCTACCTCTTTTGGAGGCTGCGGTGCACGAGGCGGGTGCGCAGATCGTGACGCTGGCGCTTCGGCGCGTGAACGAGGGCGGGATCGAAAATATCTTAGATTTTATCCCAAAGGGCGTGACGCTACTGCCAAACACCTCGGGCGCCAGGAACGCCGATGAGTGCGTGCGTATAGCAAAGCTGGCGCGCGAGGCCGGCTGCGGCGATCTCGTCAAGGTTGAGGTCATCAGAGATAGCAAATACCTGCTGCCCGACAACTACGAGACGATAAGGGCGACCGAAAAGCTCGCAAATATGGGCTTTGTCGTGATGCCATATATGTATCCCGACCTAAACGTAGCGCGCGATCTAGCGTCGGCGGGTGCTGCGTGCGTGATGCCGCTGGGCGCTCCGATCGGGACGAACAAAGGCCTTTGCACCCGCGAATTTATCAAAATTTTGCTCGACGAGATAGACCTGCCCGTGATCGTGGATGCGGGTATCGGTAGCCCCGCGCAGGCGTGCGAGGCGATGCAGATGGGCTGCGCGGCCGTGATGGCAAACACCGCTATCGCTACCGCGGGCGACGTAAAAACGATGGCGCGAGCATTTGCGCTAGCGATACAGGCGGGCAGGCTGGCGTACCTATCGGGGCTTGGCAATGTGAGCGAGAGCGCTAGGGCGTCAAGTCCGCTGACGGGATTTTTGGAGTAAATTAACTCAATTTTGATTTTATTCGAGCTTAACCGAGCGGCTTGGGCGGCGTTAAATTTGGCAAATTTTAAATTTGACGAATTTGCCGATTTTTAAATTTAGCGCCGTCAAGGTGCTGGTTTTGGCGCGTAAAATTTGCCGCCTAGCGCCATAAAAAGATCAAATTTAACGCGTAAAATTTAGACGAAAAAATGGAGAAATATTTGCAAAATATAGACGTGATGGAGTATGCGGCGGACGCCCAGCGTATCGACGAAACGCTGATGCGGCGGGTGCTAGCCGCGCGCGAGGGCTACGACTACGAGAAATTTGATGCTCTCAGCGTAAAGCGCGCTCTTGGCGAAGAAAATCTAAGCGTAGAAGGCCTAAAAGCGCTTCTAAGCCCCGCTGCGGGCGCATTTTTAGGCGAGATGGCTGAGGCGGCGCGAGATAGGACGCGCAGGCAGTTTGGCAACTCGGTGCAGTTTTTTACGCCGCTTTATATCTCAAATTTTTGCGATAGCGACTGCGTCTACTGCGGCTTTAGCTCGCGAAATAAGATCTCGCGCGTGCGGCTAAAGGCGGACGAGGCTGCGACGGAGCTGGCAAATATCGCAAAAAGCGGGCTAAAAGACGTGCTGATTTTAACCGGCGAAAGCGCGAAAAAAAGCGACCTGGGCTATATCGGCGAGGTATGCAAAGAGGCGTCTAGGTTTTTTAGCAACGTCGGCGTCGAGATCTATCCGCTAAATGCCGACGAATACGCGTTTTTGCACGGTTGCGGAGCGGACTACGTCGTGGTTTTTCAGGAGACTTACGACCCGTCGGCGTATGCGAGATTTCATCTGGGCGGCGTCAAGCGCTCGTTTGCCTACCGCTTTCACGCCCAGGAGCGCGCTCTCATGGGCGGTATGCGCAGCGTCGGATTTGCCGCGCTTTTGGGCCTTGACGACTTTAGAAAGGATGCTCTAGCCACCGCGCTGCACGCGCATCTCATCCAGCAAAAGTACCCGCACGCCGAGATCGCGCTATCTTGTCCGCGCCTGCGCCCCGCGATTAACAAGGCCCACGTCGGCCCGAGGGACGTCGATGAAAAGGCGCTATTTCAGGTCATCTGCGCGTACCGTCTCTTTTTGCCCTACACAAATATCACGATCTCCACGCGCGAGTCGGCGCGATTTAGAGACGGCGTCATCGCAGTCGCCGCGAACAAAATTTCAGCCGGCGTTAGCACTGGCGTGGGGACGCACTCGAATAAGGCCAAAAAAGGCGACGAGCAGTTTGAGATCAGCGATGCGCGCTCGGTTGATGAGATACTGGGCGCCGTGCGAGGGCTAAATTTACAGCCCGTGATGAGCGAGCATATTTACGTTTGAGGTCGGTCGGCTATCGGTCGCGCGTTTTTGCGAACGTAAAATTTAGCTTTTTGGAGTAGGGGTGATGGATTTTGGTAAATTTGAGCTTGTTTGGGTGACGAGCCGCCGCTTGAGCGAGGATTTTTTCGCGGACGTTAGGCGCGTAGCGCAGGGCGGCAAGGCGGATAAAATTTTGCTCAGGGAGAGCGATTTGCCAGAGGACGAATACGAAAATTTAGCCCGCAAAACGCTTGAAATTATCGCCGAGTGCGATTCCGGCACGCGGCTCGTTTTGCATACTCACACAAGCGTCGTAAGTAGGCTTGGCACGAGCGAACTGCATCTGCCTTTTGCTAAATTTATGGCATCAGGCGGCAAGCGGGCTGTAAATTTAGCGGATTTAAATTTGGTAAAATCAGGTAGCGTCCGTGCGGATAAAGATGAAATTAGCGGCGTTTATGCGCCGAATTTGATGCAAAATCTCAAAATCGGCGTTTCGGTACACTCTTTAGACCAGGCTCTAGCGGCGCAAGACCTCGGTGCTAACTACGTCGTGGCGGGGCATATTTTTGATACGCCGTCTCACGCGCCAGAGCAGGGCAGGGGGCTTAAATTTTTGCGGGAGATTTGCGAGAGTCTAAGCATAAAAACCTACGCTATCGGCGGGATAAATTTTGAAAATTTAGGCGAGGTCAAGGATGCGGGCGCAGCCGGTGCATACATGATGCGGGGATTTTTGAGTTAAATTTAGCCTCCGATGTTTTATTGATTTTGCGGCTAAATTTGAGTCGGCGGCGATGCACTAATTTGAATTTAGCAAAAGAAAGTAAAGTCCTAATCGCAAGTAAAATTTAGCACGCAAAAATGCAAAATAGCCCCAAATTTACACGCCCCGTTTCTGCGTAAATTTCTCAGATTATCGCCGTAAAATCCGCCAAATTTAAGACTATTTTGCTACCATTTCAGACGAAATTTAACTCAAAATGGAGAATGTGTGAAAAAATTAATCTTTGTTACGGTGCTTTGGGCGTTTAGCTTTAGCCTCATCGGCGAGTTTTTGGCGGGGAGAGTGGATAGCTACTTCGCCGCGTTTTCGCGCGTCGTGCTTGCGCTTGGCGTATTTTTGCCCTTTATGATTAAGGATTTTGCCGCGAAAAACCTCGCCCTCTACGCCAAAGTAGCCGCGATCGGCGCGGTTCAGATCGGCGCGATGTATATCTTTTACTACAACTCGTTTGCCTACCTTAGCGTCGCCGAGGTCGCGCTCTTTACGATATTTACGCCGTTTTACGTGAGCGTGGTTTACGATGTGCTCGCGGGCAGGCTTAGGCTACTGTATCTGTTTAGCGTGGGCACGGCGGTTTTGGGTGCGCTCATCATCAAGTACGGCAACGTAAACAGCGGCTTTTGGCATGGATTTTTGCTCGTGCAAGGGGCAAATTTATGCTTTGGCGTCGGACAGAGCGCGTATAAATTTTTACTAGAAAAGCGTGATTTTAACGAGCAAAGAGGGGTTTTTGGCTACTTTTTCGTCGGAGCCGCGGCGGTTACGGGCGTAGCATTTGCTATGTTTGGAAATCCGGAAAAAATCAATCTCGACCTAACCCAGAGCGCCGTACTACTGTGGCTTGGCATCGGAGCTAGCGGTCTTGGATACTTTTTATGGAACAAAGGCGCATGCGAGGTAGATAGCGGCACCCTAGCTATCATGAACAACGCTCTCATACCTGCGGCCATCATCGTAAATTTAGTATTTTGGCATAAGGATGCGGATATACTAAGACTCTGCCTAGGCGGTGCTGTGATTTATATCTCGCTACTGATTCATAATAAAATCATCGCACACTACGAGCGAGCAAGCGTAGCGGCAAAATAACCTAAATTTGAAGCCAAATTTAGCTAAAATTTAAAACTAGCGGCGAGACCAAATATCGCCGCTATATGTTTTGTTACAATAATTTTACTTCTTTTGCTTGAGCGATATTTTACAGATATAATTTGCATAGTGCTGCCTCGTAAAACCGTCTTAGAATTTTAAGGCTCTAAAACTCTAACTTTATTAAAATATACGTAAATACAAAATAGCGTGATAGAAATACACCAAAAGGCGCAAATGGCAAGAAAAAGAAGGCCGAAAAACACAATCGTCCATCTTGGCGTATCCAATGTATAAATTTGCACCTCAATTTTAATCCTACCAAGAACAAAAAAGACAAAAAGTTGACATGGTCTTTGAGGATTGCGGGGGCAGGTTTTGCGGCATAATAAATCTCACAATAATTCTTGCAGTAGCCGTAAGAAAATAGCGAATGTATTATAATATTTCTAGGTGTTTTTAGGGGGGGGGGGGGATGGTGCCCGATGTCGGACTCGAACCGACACAAGGTTGCCCTTACCAGATTTTGAGTCTGGCGCGT